>JBIKHW010000184.1:0-6787 GCA_044361935.1 Limnohabitans sp.
CGGCAGGTTTGCCGCGCCGCGCCTCAATCGCGTATTCGACCAGCAAGATGGAGTTCTTGGTGGCGATGCCCATGAGCATGATGAGCCCAATGAGCGAGGGCATGGAGAAGCTTTTTTGAGCGATCAACAAGCCCACGAACGCGCCACCCAGCGACAGCGGCAGCGCCGCCAAAATGGTGATGGGGTGCAAAAAGCCTTTGAACAACAGCACCAGCACGATGTAGATGCACAGCACACCGATCATCATGGCCAGGCCAAAGCTGGCAAAGAGTTCGCCCATGACTTCGGCATCACCCACCTCCACCACCTTCACGCCCGGCGGCAGGCTTTGCAGCGCGGGCAGCTTTTGCACTGCCGCAGTCACGTCGCCCAAGGGCATGCCCGACAGCTCAATCTCGAAGTTGATGTTGCGCTGGCGGTCGTAGCGGTCAATCACCGCCGGGCCACCCGCCACCTCGATGCTGGCCACCTGGCCGAGCATGACGGGGCCACGGCTGCCGGGCACCATCAGGCGCTCGAGCGTGGCCAGGTCGTGCCGGGACTCGTCACCCAGTTTCACGACGATGGGCACTTGGCGCTCGGACAAATTGAGCTTGGGCAGGGCCGCGTCGTAGTCACCCAGCGTGGCCACGCGCAAGGTGTCGCTGATGGCCGCGCTGGTCACGCCCAGATCGGCTGCTTTGGCAAAGTCGGGGCGCACCGCGATTTCGGGGCGCACCAAGCTGGCGGTGGACGCAATCGAGCCCAGACCTTGGATGGTGCGCAGGTCACGCTCCACCGCCATGGCGGCGGTTTGCAGGGCCTGCGGGTCTTCGCCTGTGAGCACCAGCACGTATTTTTCGCCTGAGCCGCCCAACCCCACCTTGCTGCGCACGCCGGGCAGCTGCTGCAACGCAGTGCGGATGTCGTTTTCAATGGCTTGCTTGCGCGGGCGTGTGCCGCGTTCGCTCAGCTGAATGGTGAGTGTGGCTTTGCGCACCTCGGCCGCACCGCCCCCCGCAAACGGGTCAGAGCCCGCACTGCCGCCGCCAATGGTGGTGTAGACGCTTTTGACGTCATTCACCGTCATGAGCAGCGTGCGGGCGTGCTCGGCGCTGGCCTGGGTTTGCGCCAAGGTGGAGCCCGGAGGCAGCTCCACATAGACCTGGGTTTGGGAGTTGTCGTCCGGCGGAATGAAGCCCTTGGGCAGCAGCGGCACCAGCATGATGGAGCCGACGAAAAACAGCGTGGCCAGCACCATGGTGATCAGGCGGTGCTTCATGCACCATGTGGCCCAGACCATGTAGCGCTTGAGCCAGCCGGGTTCGTGCGCGGCCGTGACGATGGGCTTCAAGATGTACGCCGCCATCATGGGCGTGAGCACCCGCGCCACCACCAGTGAGGCGAACACCGCCAGCGACGCCGTCCAGCCGAACTGCTTGAAGAACTTGCCCGGAATGCCGCTCATGAAAGCCGTGGGCAAAAACACCGCGATCAGGGTGAAGGTGGTGGCGATCACGGCCAAGCCAATCTCGTCGGCCGCTTCCATCGCCGCCTGGTAGGGCGACTTGCCCATGCGCAAATGACGCACGATGTTTTCCACCTCGACGATCGCGTCGTCCACCAACACGCCGATCACCAAAGACAGCGCCAGCAAGGTCACCACGTTGATGGAAAAACCCAAATACGCCATGCCAATGAAGGCCGGAATGACCGACAGCGGCAGCGCCACCGCCGACACAAACGTCGCCCGCCAGTCGCGCAAGAACAACCACACCACCAGCACCGCCAAAATCGCGCCTTCGTACAAGAGCACCAAAGAGCCGCTGTACTCCTCCTCCACCGGGGTCACAAAGTCAAAGGCTTCGGTGATCTCGATGTCCGGGTTTTGCAATCGGTAGTCGGCCAGCGCCTGGCGCACCAAACGGCCCACGGCCACCTCGCTCTCGCCTTTGCTCCGCACCACTTCAAAACCCACCACGGGCTTGCCGTCCAGTGCGGCGGCAGATCGCGCGTCGGCCAATGTGTCGCTCACCGTGGCCACCTGGTCCAGCCGCACCCGGCCGCCGCGCGAAGTGGCGAGCTCAATTTGCCCGACCTCTTGCGCCGTCTTGACGGTGGCCAAGGTGCGCACGGGTTGTTCGCCCGCGCCCAAGTCCATGCGCCCGCCCGATCCTTCTTGCTGCACCTGCTTGAGCTGACGCGACACTTCGGCCGCCGTGATGCCCAGCGATTGCAAGCGGTTCACATCGAGCGCCACACGCACTTCGCGCGTCACGCCGCCCACGCGGTTCACGGCCCCCACGCCGCGCAGCGACAAGAGCTTGCGGGTGATCTCTTTGTCCACAAGCCACGACAGCGCCTCATCGTCCATGCGCTCAGAGCGCACGGTGTAAGCCAAAACGGGCGTGCCAGCCAGGTTGAGCTTTTGCACCACCGGATCACGCAGGTCGCCGGGCAAATCGGCTCGCACGCCCTGGATGGCTGAACGGACATCGTCCACCGCCTCCTGGCTGGGCTTTTCCATGCGGAACTCGGCGGTGATGGACACCACACCGTCTTGCACCTTGGTGGTGATGTGCTTGAGGCCTTGCAGCGGCGCCAGCGCGTTTTCGAGCTTGCGGGCCACATCGGTTTCGAGCTGTGAAGGCGCAACCCCAGGCAAGCTGGCGGTGACAGAGATGGTGGGCACGTCCAGGTCCGGAAAGTTTTGCACTTTCATGGACCCAAAAGCGATGAAGCCGGCCAGCGTCAGCAGCACAAAAAGCATGACGGCCGGAATCGGGTTGCGGATCGACCAAGAGGAGACGTTGAGCATGACGTCCCTTTATTTGGTGGCTGGGGCAGCTGGTGCGGCTTGAGCTGCTTGAGCGGCTGGCGCATCCACCACACGCACCGTGTCGCCGTGGTTCAAGAAGGCACCGCCACTGGCCACGACGCGGGCATCGGCTTTCAGGCCGCTCGTCACCTCAATGCGCTCACCGCTTCGGCGTCCGGTTTGCACCTTGATCTGGCTCACCTTTTGCTCGGCCCCTACGGTGTAGACATAGCTGAAGCCATCGCGCACCACCACCGCCGCTTGCGGCACAGTGAGCGCCTGGCTTTGACCCAGCGCGATTTCGCCTTGGGCGTACATGCCTGCGCGGGCGCTGCCGGTTTGCGCTGGCAAGTCCACATACACCAGCGCGTTGCGGGTTTGTGCATCGACAGAAGGCGCCACCATGCGCACCTTGCCTTGCAACAGCTGGCCACTGGCGGCTTTGAGTTCCACTGGCGCACCCACCTGGATGCGGCCAATCTCGGCAGCGGTCACTTCAGCCCGCCACTCGATTCGGCCCTGGCGAATCAACCTGAACAACTCGGTGCCCGCGCCCACCACGCTGCCCACGGTGGCCTGCCGGGCCGAGACCACACCCGCATCGGGCGCACGCACCTGGGTTTGAGACAGTCGCACGTTTTGCAGCTGCACCATGGCGCGAGCGGACTGCACGCGGGCCACAGCTGAAGCCTCGGCGGCCAGCGCCTGGCTCAATTGCGCCGCGCTGAAAAAGCCTTGCTGCTGCAGGCTGCGGGCACGATCGGCCTGGGCCTTGGCCTCTTGGGCGCTGGCCGCAGCTTCGGCCAAGGTGCCCTCGGCCTGCGCCAGCTCGGCCCGCAAGCTGTCGGCCTGCAAAACCGCCAGCACATCGCCACGCTGCACGCGGTCGCCCACATTCACGCGCACCTCGGTGATCTTCAGGCCATTGGCTTCGGCCCCAACGATGGCTTCTTGCCAAGCGGCCAGGTTGCCGTTGGCGCTGATTTTTTGCGCCCAATCAGCCTTGAGTGGCTGGGCCGTGGTGACCGTGAGGCTGGGTTTGGCGGCTGCAGGGGTCTTCTTTTCGTCTGCGGCCCAGCCCGTGCACAAGACGCCGCTCAACAACCCAGCCGTGATGACAATTTTTTTCATATAAACCCATATCCCAATGATGGACGTGAGTTTATCGGTATGAAACAAGCCGTTTGTTAGAACAGGTATGTGGTGGCCAAGTGGAGTGTGCGGCCCCACAAACTGGCGTAGATCGGATCGGCACCGAAATTCCAAGGCACTTGACTTGCGAAAGACAGGGGGCGGCGCACGGTTGAAGACGTTATCCACACCGAACCGCATTTTCCATTGCTTGCTGATTTCATAGCGCAATGACAAATTAAGCGTCCAATAACTCGGGACTCGGTGGTGGTCAACACGCACGTTTTCACCTGTCGCCGCATTGATCCCCACAAACCCGCCATCATCATGGCTGTGCAGATAATTCACATTGGCCGATACATGCCAATTTTGCCGACTCAATCCTGCGGTCATTTGCATCCGAAGACGAGGCACCACATAGCTATCGTATTTCGACAAGGTATTCAGGTCTGACACCCACATCCTTGGTGCCATTGGGTTTTGCAGGGCGGATTCAAAATCGATGGGTCAATGAAATATGCGCTATGCGTCCCCAAACATTGGCAAGATATGGATTGGTTCCGAAGTTGAAGCTCGTCTGGAAGGCAACAAAGTCCATAGGCGCTTTCCGGTTGAGGACGTTCTCAATACCGAGCCTCAAGTTTGTCTGAGGGCTCCATTGGTGCATGACCATCAGATCCACTGTCCACCAAGCGGGCACGCGTAGATTGTCCAACTCTATTGAATCACCGGTATTTGCTTGGATGGCATTGTAAGCGCCGGTGTTATAACTACCCATGTAATTGACTTTCAAATGCCCTTGCCAATTACCCTGATGTAAGCCTGCATGCCATTGGGCACGTATTTTCGGAATAACATTACCAGTGCTGGATGAGTACTTATTGAGGTCACTCTCGAAGGGCTCATCATACGACCTCTGAAATTTAGATGTCAATAACCGAGTGCCATTCACACCCACCAATACCTGCCCCCAATTAGTTGGTTTGCGTAAACTCCACGCAAAATCAATTCCTGAAGTTTGAGTTTTGCCCAAATTTCGCATAGGCGCAAAAATTTCCAGCTCATTTTTGGTATTGAGTTGAAAATTAGAAATGTAGCGCGATGGATTTTCAATTATAAAATCATAGTTATTATTGATTTTGTTTCTCATATTGATTTGCCAGTAATCCAATGAGAATGTATGATTTCGTTCCGGTGAAAAGCGCATTCCCAAGTTCCAATGCGAAGATAATTCGGGTTTGAGATCTGCTGAGCCTTGGGAGTAAACATAAGCAAATCCTGTCGATTGGCACACGCCGCCCAATTGAGCGGCTACATTCAACACACCGCTGGTGCAACTGACTGTTGATACGGCCGTTTTTCCTGTCTCCTGCATTTGTGCCACTGCAGGTGCCCGAAACCCCGTACTCCAGGCCCCACGCAACAACCACTGTTCGTGAGGCACCCATTTGGCTCCCAATTTTCCATGAGCAGTGTTACCAAAATCTGAATAGTGATCGTTCCGCAGCGATGCCAAAATTTCTACCGCTTTTGGCAGCGGAAGTTGTATTTCTGCAAATTGCGCCCAAACAGAGCGTCGTCCAAGATAACTCGGTACACCCGTGCTGTACCTGTCAAATTGAGCTACCTCTTGTCTCCAATCGGTACCCAGCGCAAATAAAATATCCCGTCCATCGATTTCTCCAATACTGCGTGAAGCCTTGAAGTCAATACCCTGCTGTGTGTTGGTTCCTTCATTAACAATCATTTTGGGCCTCACCATGCCTTGCATTTGAGCAATCAATGCAGGGCTATCCGAAAGAGGAGACAACAAGGCAGCGTTGGTCAACACCCGATTACTGTCCACACCCAAATTGGGGAATGCCGAAAAAATCTGGTTACTGAATGAACCGTGGTTATCACTGAAGTGGTAATTTGTATTGAAATCCCACTCATATAAATTCCCCTTCACTCCGGCTACCAGACGGCGCGTCTCCAGAGCATACCAACGGCTTAACTGTCCAAGTTCAGACCCGTTGTACAGCAGCCAAACGCCTTTGGTGGGGTCAAAGCCATTGGCCACCGCCAAGTTATATCCCGGGGATTCAGGCGTACTGCCAATCTTGGCGTTGTAAGCCCCCCAGCCGATGTAACTGCGTCTTTGCTCTTCTTTCTTCCAGCTCAATTGCGCATAAGCCGTGATGTCGGACGTCAGCATCAACTGGCCTTGTGCATGTAACTTTGCCGAATTTGACGCTGGATACAAGCCTTTCTCGGCGTACGGGTTGTCCAGGCAGGCAGACTGGCCCCAAGCGACAACTTTGTTGTTTGGGCACGCGCCGTTCTGATAATCAGCATTCCACAGTCTGCTCCACGGAGCCGTTCTGGATGTTGCCAATGTTGGACTGGTCTGAGCAGCGGTCAAGCTAGACCCGTATACCCAGTAATCTTTCCCATCCTGTTGCACCAAATACCGGCCTGCTGCTGCATAGGTCCGGTCACGACCCAAAAGCTCCTCTTGCTCCTGCACGTCTGTTGAGACATACCAACTGAAACCGTCATGCGCCAAGCGGCCACGGCCCACTGATAAATCCACGCGTCGGCTCTGACCTTTTTGACCATCGGGCATGCGGTGGTCAATGGTGATTTCAACCCCTGGCCTGTCGATGCGTGTGATGATGTTGATGACACCCGCTTGGGCATCGGTGCCATAAATACTGGAAGCCCCATCAGTCAAAATTTCCACCCTGTCAATCGCTGAAAGGGGCAAGGCATTCAGATCAACACCACCGTTGTCCGTCCCAAAACTGGTTTGGCGACCATTTCCCGCCAGCCTTTTTCCATTGACCAACACCAGCGTACCTATCTGTTGACCATGAA
>JBIKHW010000185.1:0-6778 GCA_044361935.1 Limnohabitans sp.
TACTTCTTGCCCTTGGGCAGGATGTCCAGCTCTTTGGCGGTGGGCAAGAACGAGCCGTTCCAGATGTCTTCGGACTTGACGCGGGTCTTGGTGTTGAAAGCGTCCGACACTTGTGAAGCCATCAGTGTCATGCGGGGGCCATTGATCTGGCCAAAGCCTTCGGCGCGGGCCGAGGGGCTGTTGATCACGGTGTCGATGGCCAGTTGCAGGCGGCGGGTTTCGAGTGCCACGTTGATGATGCCGTCGCGGGCCTTGACCGATTCAATGGCTTTGGCTGGGTCGGCCATGACGTCCTTGGCACCCTTGGTGAAGGCAGCGAGGAAAGCTTTCACAGCGGCTGGGTTTTCCTTCAGGATCTTGGGCGAGGCGATGATCGCGTTGCCATAGAGCTTGACGCCGAAATCGGGGTACTGCATGACCACCACGTCTTCGGCTTTCACGCCACGCGCTTCGATGTTGAGCAGCGAGGTGAAGGTGAAGCCGGTGATGGCGTCCACGTCACCGCGCACCAGCATGGTTTCGCGCAAAGGTGGGTCCATCGCGGTCCATGCCACGTTGCCGATGCCGTTGGCTTTTTGGAAGATGGGGAAGGCGCGGCGGCCAGCGTCAAACACGGGAGCGCCCAGCTTCTTGCCAGCCAGGTCGGCGGGGGTCTTGATGCCGGACTTCTTCAAAGCCATGACCGATGCGGGAGTGTTGTTGTAGACCATCATGATGGCCACAGGCTTGTTGGGGGCGTCGGGGTTGTTGGCGTGAAATTCCATCAGGGCGGCCAGGTCGGCAAAGCCCAGGTCATAAGTGCCCGAAGCCACGCGGGTCACTGCGCCACCCGAACCGTTGCCCGAGTCCACCGTCACGTCCAGTTTCGCGTCCTTGAAATAGCCTTTGGCTGCAGGCAGCAAGAAGAAAGCCGAAGGGCCTTCAAAGCGCCAGTCGAGCTGGAACTTGATGGGGGTGCTTTGGGCTTGTGCCAGGCCAAAAGAGGCGGCTGCTGCCAGTGCGGCCGTGGCCTTGAGTAAGAAACGCTTGTTCATGAGGTGCTCCAGAAACTGATAAACGGTGAATCTTGACTAGCAAAATCGATGCCATTATCGGGTAAGTACCTGACGGTGTATGTCAGGTCCATCCCCTATAAATTCCCTGTTTGGGTGCCCATTCGCGCAGAGTACGCACCAAATTGAGGATTTTTGGGTGTGTGCTCACCGCTGGCCTTGCCCAGTCAGCTGCGTACACCGGCTGCGGCCAGTGCGGTCATGTTGAGCACCCGGCGCACGGTGGCCGCAGGTGTCAAGATGTGCGCCGTGCCGGCCGCACCCATCAGTATCGGGCCCACCGTCACGCCGCCGCTGGTGGTGGTTTTCATGACGTTGTACAAAATGTTGGCTGCATCCAGGTTGGGGCAGACCAGCAAATTGGCCGAGCCGCTGAGCGTGCTGTCTTCCAAGTACACGTTGCGGATTTCGGGCT
This sequence comes from Limnohabitans sp., assembly GCA_044361935.1. Taxonomy (GTDB): domain Bacteria; phylum Pseudomonadota; class Gammaproteobacteria; order Burkholderiales; family Burkholderiaceae_C; genus Limnohabitans_A. The sequence continues at coordinate 1,468 of JBIKHW010000185.1, forward strand.
GCAAAGCGGCATCGCCGTGCAGCTCACCATCGCACTCGATGTCGGGGTGTTGCGCTACAAACAGATCACGCGCCAGTCGCATCTTGCGGGCCGATGCGCGTTTGGACGAGCCGTAGCTCGAATGCGAGAGGAAAGCCACTTTGGGCACGATGCCAAACCGCTGAATCTCCTTGACTGCCATGGCCGCAATTTCGGCCAGTTGCTCGGCGCTGGGGTCCTCCTGAACATAGGTGTCGGTGATGAACAGCGGCCCCAAGTCGCTCATGAGCGCGTTCACGGCGGCGTAGTTGGTCACGCCTGCGCGTTTGCCCAAAATGCTGTCGATGCGCTCCAGGTGCGTCATGTAGCTGCCCGTCAGGCCGCAGATCAGGCCGTCGGCATCACCCAAAGACACCATCAAGGCGCCAATAATGGTGTTGGAGCGGCGCACCGCCGCCTTGGCCACCGCAGGCGTGGCCCCGTTGCGCTTCATCAGCTGGTGGTAGTGCTCCCAATATTGGCGAAAGCGCCCATCGTCTTCGGGGTTCACGTTGTCCACGTCGACACCGAGCCGCATGCGCAGACCGGCTTTCTCAATGCGGGCTGCAATCACTCCCGGGCGGCCGATCAGGATCGGGTGTGCCAACTTGTCGTCGATCGCCATTTGGGCAGCACGCAGGGCGCGTTCGTCTTCGCCGTCGGCATAGGCCACGCGCTTGGCGTCTTGCGGCACGGCCTTGGCGGCGTTGAAGATGGGACGCATCAACAAACCGGTTTGCGAGACAAAGCTTTGCAGCTGCTGGCGGTAGGCGTCCATGTCGGTGATGGGGCGCGTGGCCACACCCGAATCGGCAGCGGCCTGGGCCACAGCGGGCGCGATGCGCAAAATCAGTCGCGAGTCAAAAGGCGTGGGGATCAGGTAGTCGCGCCCAAAAGAAAGTTCCTTGCCCGCATAGGCGCTGGCCACTTCTTCACTGATGTCGGCCTTAGCCAGATCGGCGATCTGGCGCACGCAGGCGAGCTTCATGGCCTCGGTGATTTTGGTCGCGCCGCAGTCCAAGGCACCCCGGAAGATGTAGGGGAAACACAGCACGTTGTTGACCTGGTTCGGGTAGTCCGAGCGGCCAGTGGCGATGATGCAGTCGGGACGGGCAGCTTTGGCCAGTTCGGGGCGAATTTCGGGTTCGGGGTTGGCCAGCGCCAAAATCACCGGGTCACGGGCCATGGTCTTGATCATGTCCACCGTCATCACGCCGGGTGCCGAGCAACCCAGGAACACGTCGGCCCCGTTGACTGCATCGGCCAGCGTGCGGGCGTCGGTCTTTTGCGCATAGCGGGCTTTGGATTCGTCATAACCGCCGAGGCGGCCTTCGTAAATCACGCCTTTGGAGTCGCAGACAAAAATATTCTCGACCTTCACGCCCAAGCCCACCATCACATCCAGGCAGGCGATGGACGCAGCGCCTGCACCCGACACGGCCAGCTTGATGCTGCCAATGTCCTTCTTTACCAGCTCCAGGCCGTTGAGCATGGCAGCGGAGGCGATGATGGCCGTGCCGTGCTGGTCGTCGTGAAAGACCGGGATGTTCATGCGCTCGCGCAGCTTCTTCTCGATGTAGAAGCACTCGGGCGCCTTGATGTCTTCGAGGTTGATGCCGCCCAGTGTGGGCTCCATGGCAGCGATGATGTCCACCAGCTTGTCCGGGTCGCGCTCGGCCAGCTCGATGTCGAACACGTCAATGCCCGCGAACTTTTTGAACAGGCAACCCTTGCCCTCCATCACGGGCTTGGCCGCCAGCGGGCCAATGTCGCCCAGACCCAGAACGGCCGTACCGTTGGTGATCACGGCCACCAAGTTACCGCGCGAGGTGTACTCTGCCGCCTTGGACGGATCGGCCTCGATGTCCAGGCAGGGATAAGCCACACCGGGCGAATAGGCCAGCGAGAGGTCGCGCTGGTTGGACAGGGGCTTGGTCGGGTTCACTGAAACCTTGCCGCGTGTGGGAAAGCGGTGGTAATCGCGGGCCGCGTCGCGCAGGGCTTCTTCGGCAGGTGAGAGTTGTTTTTGGCTCATGGGAAGTGTCTCATTGGCACAGTAAGGGAATCCATTAGAAAGCGTAACCCATTTGGGGGCTCCAATACCCTGAGGATTACCTGCATTAAAAGCAAAAAAGCCAAGCGCTCGGCTTGGCTTTTGGAAGACAAATGTCTGTCATACCCGGCTTGCCCGGGTTTCCATCTGAACCGAAGGCATGGACCCCCGATCAAGTTGGGGGTGACAAATGCTCGTCATGCCTGAATTGATCGGACAGCCGTGACTTTGGTTTTGTCATGCCCGACTTGATCGGGCATCCATGTCTTCAGGTGATTGCCTTCAGTGCGCATCAGCTTGCTTGGCCGCTTCGACCGCTTCGCTGCTGTCGCCTTTGGAGCCGTTGAAATACAGGTTCAAGAGCACAGCGCTGATGGAGGCCAGAAGGATGCCCGACTCGATCAGCGGGTGGATGCTGTGGGGCATCCACTGCAGGTAGCGCGGTGCGATCAGCGGGATCATGCCAAAGCCGATCGAAATCGCCACGATGAACAGGTTGTTGCGGTTGCCCTTGTAGTCCACGTTGGCCAAGATGCGGATACCGGTGGCGGCCACCATGCCGAACATCACCAAGCCCGCACCACCCAACACAAAGGTGGGCAGCGACTCGACCAAGGCCGCCATTTTGGGCAGCAAACCCAGCACGATCAGGATCACGCCGCCTGCCACGCAGACGAAACGGCTTTTCACGCCCGTCACACCCACCAAGCCCACGTTTTGCGAAAAGCTGGTGTAGGGGAAGGTGTTGAAGATGCCGCCGATCAGGGTCCCCAGACCATCGGTGCGCAGACCTGCGGTGAGCATTTTTTGGTCGACTTTTTTGCCGGTCAGATCACCCAGTGCGAGGAACATGCCGGTGGACTCGATCATCACCACGATCATCACCAAGGTCATGGTCAGGATCAGGATCGGGTCAAAAACAGGGGCGGCAATTTCAAAGGGCAGAACCAGATCAAACCAACCGGCTTTGCCGACTTTATCGAAGCTCATGAGACCAGCGGCCGTGGCCACCACGCCACCGATCACTATGCCCAGCAGCACCGAAATGTTGGCCACAAAGCCACGGGCGTACTTGGCAATCAGCAAGATGGACACGAGCACGATGGCGGCGATGCCGATGTGCGACAGCTGTGCGTACTTGGGGTTGGGCACCGAGCCCAGGATGTTCATGCCCGCAGGCACCGGGGGCACCGCACCCGTGCTGGCCGCTTGTTTTGCGGCATCCAGCCAGGCCAGGTGTTCCGGGTTGGGAATGGTGGGCGCTGTGGGGCCGAAAGGGTTGCCAAAAATCCAGTTGATGCCCACACGCATCAAACTGATGCCGATGACGGCAATGATGGTGCCCGTGACCACAGGCGGGAAAAACCGCAGCATGCGACTCACGATGGGCGCAATCAAGATCGAGATCACCCCCGCGCCAATGATGGCGCCAAAGATCAGCCCTGCGCCTTGAACGCCCGGGTTGTTGTTGGCCATGGCGACCATGGGGGCCACAGACGCAAACGTCACGCCCATCATCACGGGCAGCTTGATGCCAAACCACTGAGTGGCACCAAGAGATTGGATCAGCGTGACGATACCGCAGCAAAACAGGTCGGCCGAGATCAGCATGGCCACTTGTTCAGGGCTGAGTTTGAGGGCACGGCCCACGATCAGGGGCAAGGCCACCGCGCCGGCATACATCACCAGCACATGTTGCAGGCCCAAAGCGGCGAGCTTGCCATTGGGCAAATGCTCGTCCACGGGGTGGATGGTTGAACTCATGGAGAGGTCTCCTGAAAGGTAAACAGAGGTGGAAAACTGCAAAGAAACTAGATGTGTGCTTCTTTGTGTTCGAAACTGTATACAAAATATCCTGACTTGACCTCAGGGAATACCCCGGTGCAGCCAGTTTTGAAAAAGATTCCCGCCCCGTGATCAGGATCAATACCAGCCGGGGCAGGGGTGTTGATACTGAAACCAGACATCACCGAAAACCTTTTGGTGATTCAACATGAGGTTTTCTAATGAAAAACATCCACCCGATCGACCGCTGGTGCCGCCTGGCTTTGGCCATCGTTCTGGCGCAAGGGGGCTATTTCTGGCTGGCAGGGGCCTGGCAATGGGCTGCCTACGCTGGGGCGGTGGTGTTGGTTGTAACGGCGGGTCTGCAGTTTTGCCCCCTGTACCGATTACTGGGCGTGGGCACGGCCCAACTTGCCGGTGGCAAAGTGAGCCCCATTTGGCGCTGGTTGGGGTGGTTGGCCTTGCTGGCCTTGCTTGTTGGTGGCAGTTATGGGAATGCGTTTTTCAGTCGCAAACTCTTTTTGGAAGAGTTCAATGCGATGAACCACTTTTACAAACAAACGCTGTTTCTGACGGGCAAAAACGAACGCGACTCGGCTGTCGCGAATTGGGAAAAAATGGTGTCAGGTTATGCAGCTTTTCAGCGCAAATACAGCGCATATCAGCCCTATGCCCTGAGGGGCGACCGCCAACTGGTGAGCGATTTGCAGCAGGTGGCAATGATCATGGCCGCCGTTGAGCCTTTGGTGCGTGGTGGCGATCTGCATCAGGCGCATCTGGATCTGGAAAAAATCCGCCCCGTGTTTCAGGACATTTTCAAGCGCAATGGGTTTTCGATGTTGGCCGTGGCGCTGGTGGATTTCCATGAAGCGATGGAGCTGATCTTGGACGCAGCGAACGCCCAGGACGCGGAAAAAGTCAAGCAACTGCATCCCATGCTCAGTGACAAGTTCAAACCTGTAGAACTGGAGGCCAACGACGCCGAAATTCAGGCCATTCGCAAAAACCTGGATGAGCTGCTGGCGCTGGCGCAAGCGGGCAATCTGGGGGCTTTACCGGCAAAGGCAGATCAGCTCAAGAGCAGTTTCGTCAAGGTGTATCTGAAACGGGGTTAAAGCCCAGGCATCAGCGGAAACAGGGCATGGTCCATCGGCGCCCCGGCGGGCAGTTCCTGGTCCAACTCGGGGAAGGGTGGCGAGGTCACCCAAGGCCTTGGGGCATGGGTCATGTCGTCGCCCAAAAAGCGCACCGAGTACACGCGCCTGCGCTGGGTGCCGTCCACGCCTGCTGATGCGTGCAGGCTGAGCATGTGAAAGCACACCAGATCGCCCGGCTGCAGGTCCCAGCCGAGGATGGGGAAGTCTTCGCGGTGCTTGTCGATGTCGGGCAACTCGGCCAGCGAGCCTTCTGGGAACCATTTGGCCTGGTTCGTCATGAAGGTGCGCGGCATCAGCC
>JBIKHW010000186.1:0-6757 GCA_044361935.1 Limnohabitans sp.
CAGGCCGTAGCCCACGAAGGCAAGCCCAGACGTGAGGCTGGCCAGGCCGTTGAAGCCGTCGATGATGTTGATGGAATTGGCCACGCCGCCCACGGCAAAGGCTGTGAAGAGCACCGACACCAGGGTGATGTTCATGACCCAGTCGATGCCCCAGATGTCCAGGCGCGTGAGCGAGATGTCGGTCAAGAGCCAGGCCAGCACGCCCGAGGCCATGGTGGCCAACAGCCGCACCATGACGCTGATGCGTTTGGTGGTGTCTTCGGCCAGGCCCAAGACAAAGGCGGGCAAGCTGGCCAGCAGCAGCGGCTCCAAAATTTTTTGCACGTCCAGAGGGGCCAGTTTTAGTGCCAGGACCAGCCCCAAGACGATGGGGATGCCGCCAATGCGGGGGGTGGGGTTGATGTGGAACTTTTGAATGCCAGAGGTTTCGTCCAGCGAGAGTTTGCCGTGCCAGCGTTTGGTGATGACCAAGAGGATGCACAAAACGAAGCTCGTCAGCGCGCCCCAGCCTGCCGCGGTGGTGGCGGGCGAGTTGAGCAGGCCGACGATGGCTTCGAGTGGGGTCATTTTTTATATAAATGAGGTTTTTTGGGGTCTGAGGGGATGGATCCCGGGTCTTCGCCCGGGATGACATTTAACATGCTCGGGATGACATTTAACATGCTCGGGATGACAATTAACATGCTCGGGATGAGAGTTAACATGCCCGGGATGACATTTAAGAAGCCTGGGATGACATTTTTTTATTTATCTTTGCCGTAGTTGTACGACTGGTAGCGGTAGCCGTAGCGTTTGTATTTGTAGCCATAACCGTAGCCGGAGCCATAGCCGTAGCGGCGTTTGCTGATGTCCAGGCCGTTGAAGATGACGCCTTTGACGTTGACCCCCGATTGCTGGAGGCGTTTGGTGGATTCTTGCACTTCGCCCAGCGACGAGACATCGGCGCGAACCACCAAAAAGGTGGTGCCGGCCTGGGGGGCCAAGATGGCGGTGTCGGACACGGCCAGCAAGGGGGGGGTGTCGATGAGGACGATGTCGTATTGGGCCGACAGGGTTTTGAGCAGGTCTTGGGCCGAGGGCGACATGAGCAGCTCGGCCGGGTTGGGGGGCAAGGTGCCAGTCGAGACAAAGTCGAGCCCCGGGGCCACGCTGGTGCGGATGGTTTTGGCCAGTGGCTGGGTGCCTGCGATCAGCTCTGACAAGCCCACGCCACGCTCCAGGCCAAAGAATTGGTGGATGTGGCCTTTGCGCATGTCGGCGTCGACCAACACCACCCGTTTGCCAGCGGCGGCCAGCACGGCGGCAAAGTTGGCGCTGGTAAAGGATTTACCAATGCCTGGCGTGGGGCCGCTGATGAGCACGATGTTGTTGGCCGCATCGAGCATGGCAAATTGCAGCGCGGTGCGCAGGCTGCGCAGGCTCTCGATGGCCGCTTCGTTGGGCTTGAGTGCGGCCAGCAGGTGGGTGCCGGGTTTTTTGCCTTGGGCATCGGCGTCCAGCTGGGCCTGGGCAGCCGACAGGGGAATGGTGGCAAACACGTGCAGGCCCAGGCCGTGCTCGATCTCTTCGGCGTTTTTGATGCCGGGGCGCAGACTATTGCGCAAGAAGGCCAGGCCCAGTCCGGCGAGCAGGCCCAGAAGTACCGAGATGCCCAAGATAGAGGATCGATTGGGTTTGATGGCCCGCTCGGGCGGAACGGCCACGTCGACAATGCGCACATTGCCCACTTTGCCTTCTTTGACCAAGCGCAGTTGCTGGAAGCTGTTGAGCAGACTGGTGTAGAGCTGGTTGTCCACCTTGACGTCGCGGGTCAGTCGCAAGAGGGTTTGCTCGATGCCAGGCAGGGTCTTGGACTTGCTCTCCATGGCCTTCACTCTGGTTTGTATGTCGCGGATGGTGCTGTCCAGCGCCTGGATGTTGGGGTGTTGAGCGGTGAACCGGATTTCGAGCTCTTTGCGTTTGGTTTGCGCTTCAAACAGTTGGACTTTCAAGTCAACCGCTTCTTGCAGATAGGCATTGGCTTCGCTGTCGAGGTCAAAAAAACCTTTTTCTGAACGGAACTGGTTGAATTTGGCCTCGGAGGCTTCGAGTTGCTGCTTGAGTTGGGGCAGTTGGGTGTTGAGGAAGACGAGGGATTTTTCAGCTTCGGCAGATTTGCGCTCCACGTTTTGCCGAACGTACAGATTGCCTACTTCGTTCAAAATTTTGCTGATCTGCGCTGGGTTGGAGCCTTCCAAAGTAGCGCGCAGCACGCCCGAAGATCTGCCCTGCTCGACAATCTTCATTTGGCTTTGCAATTGCTGAGTGACAGCGAGGTGGGATCGGCGGCTGATGTAGAACTCAGCGCCAGGCTTGCCAACGGCCGAGCCCACAGTCAACTGGCCCGCATGGCCTTGGTAGGTAAAGGACAGTGGTTTTTCAAATGCGCTTTGGCCCAGTTTTTCGCCCAATGGCGAGAGAAGTTCATAGCCTTGTTCTGTCAGTACGACCGAAAATCTGGGGCCTTGAAGTGCCTGGGGTACATCGAAAAGCCCGATGCGAATGGATTCGTTGCCACGCACATAGCCGCTCTGCCCCAAGAAGCCGGGGGTCGATGGGGATGTCTTGCCACGGGCCAACCATTGGCCAATGTAGGGCACGTATTTGGGTGTGACACTGAGGTCGAGCTGCAGGTTGCTCACGGCTTGGCCCACCACCAAGCGGGAGCGCAGGATTTCGATCTCGGCGCTGGCTGGGGACTTGACGTCGAACAAGCTGCCGGCCTCGCCCATGAGTGCGCCAATGGGGTTGCCTTTGGAGTCTTCAACCTGAATGAGGGTGTTGGCCTCAAAAATCGGGGTGGCCGTGATGGCATAACTGCCACCAATGATCACGACAACGGCGGTCACAGCTGCGATCAGGATTTTTTGGTCCAGCACGACGTCCAGCATGTCGAGCAGGTTGATGCCGTCGTCGTCTTCGCCCATGGGCTGGTTGGGCAGGGATGGCTGAGCGGCTTGGCCGCTGGAGTTTGGGAGATTCATGTTCAACTCAGTTGTCGAATGCGCGTGAGCCAATCGGCCACGCCTTGGGCAATGCCTTGGTAGGCGGTGTCAAAGGCTTCACGGGGTTGACGGTAGGGGTCGGCGATCTCGAATTGGCCAAACTGCCCAAGCCGGAAAACTTTGCCGCGCACTTGGGGGTAGAGCTGTTCGAGCTGGGATTTGTGGCTTTGCTCCATGACCAGGATCAGCTCGGCCTGTTGGCACATGAAGCTGGTGACTTGCTCTGCGCGGTGGCCGCTGAGGTCCAGGCCTTGTTCTTGGGCAATTTGCACCGAAAGCGGGTCGGCCGGTGCGCCCACCAGGGCGCTGAGTCCGGCGGACCAGACTTTGTGCGTGGGCAACTCGCGGGCCAGCAGAACTTGGGCCAGTGGGCTGCGGCAGATGTTGCCAATGCACAAGGTGAGGATGTGTTGCATGGGGCCCGAGTGGCTTCAGTTGCCGGAAACTGTGCGAGCGGTGGTGCTGGTGGTGGTCACGGCCTGTGCGCTGGGCAGGATCAGGCTGATGACGCGGTTCCAGCGGACCAGGGGCACGGGGTCGACGTAGATGACGTCGCGGGCTTGCAGCTCGAAGCCTTCGGCCAGGGCGAAGGCCATCGGGGACTTGGCATCGAGGTGGTAGATCGTGGGCTGGTCCAGGTTGGTGGTGCGCACCACGTAGATTTGGCGCGGGTCGCCCGAATTGGGGTTGACGCCACCGGCTTCGCCCAAGGCTTCGTTGAGAGTCAAGCGGCCGTTGCGCAGGGTTTGGGTGGTGGGGCGCAGCACTTCGCCCAGCACAAAGACTTTGGCATCTTCGCGGCCGAGCACACGCACCAGATCGCCATGGCCCAGCATGATCTGTGCAGGGTTGATGCCATTGGCGGTGAGCTGGGGCAGGCTTACGGTGGCGGTGACGCCATTGCGCGTGATGGCGATGGCTGAGCGGTCGGCCAAGGGGCTGTAGCCCCCTGCCCTGCCAATGGCTTCGGGCAAGGTCAGCGGGATGTCGTTGATGGGTTGCAGGCCGGGGTTGCGCACTTCGCCGTCGATGTAGACGCGGCTGCTGCGGTAGGACTGGATGCGCAAAGTGACTTGGGGGTTTTTGATGACTTTGGCCAGTTGCTGGGCAATCAGGTCACGCGCTTGGTATTCGGTCAGGCCAGCGAGCTTGATGTGGCCGACGTAGGGGAACTGGATTTGGCCGTCCGGGCTGACGTTGTAGCCGCTGCCAACCGATGCCGTGGCGGATGCGCCATCGCTGACCCCACCGCCGGCTCCCGGATTGGACAGCTGAGGATGATCCCATACGACGATGTTGAGGATGTCGCCACTGCCGATGGTGTAGGGTTGGGCTGTGCCAAAGAGTTTTTTGACCTCGGCGGGGATGTCGTCTTTGCGGCTGGCGCGCTGTTGGCGCAGCAGTTCGGGTGTGATGCTTTGCAGGGCACCCGGTGGCACGGCATCGGGGTTTTTGGCATCGGCTTTGAGACTGTCGCCGGTGTAAAAGCCCGGTGAATAGGCGCAGCCGCCCAGGACGAGCACGGCCAACACAGGTAGCCAACGGGAGAAGATAGGGTGGATGGGTCGCATGCGGAGTAGGCGGTGGTCTTTGCTTTGAAGTGATGACTTTGCCGTGAAAAAACAGGTGTTTGAGGCTCAAAAAAAGTGATGCAAACAAGCTACCGCGGTGCACGACGGGTTTGCAACCAACCCGAATGTGCAAAAAAAACTGCGCCGATGAGGGTGCAGAAAGCTTGTTATTTTAACGGGTTGATACCCTTAAATAACTAACTTTATCGAAAATAAAACGACCTAGAAAATACATCTGGTCAATTCAGATGAATTAAATCGTTAAAACTTTTCGATTTCTTTCATTTACTTACAAGTCAAGCGCCATCCGTGTTCAGGTTAGAAATTTAAAGGAGGCCAAGCCTGCTCAGTCAACGCTGGCCACGAGCCCGATGGACAACAGGCCGTAGCGCTGATTGAAACGCTGCGACGTGAGGCTGTTGTACAAAAATGGGACTTCGGTGAGGAATTGATTGCTCATGACCTGACCGCGTGTGAACAGCAGTGTGTTGCGCGTCATTTTGTAACCCACCTCGCCCATCAGTGTGTGGTTGAGGTTGTATGGTGTTTTGTTTTTGCTGCGAATGACATCGTCGACCGCGCTGCGCTGGATGTTTTGCAGCACATAGCCACCCCGCCACTGCCAGGGGCCGGAGTTGTAGCCCAGGTTGAAACCCGCATGGGCTGTGCGGATGGCCTCTAAAAACGCATCGCCGGGGGCGGCAATGGCAGAAGTGGCCAGTGTGAGGCTGGCGGCGCTCAGGCAGGCGGCGCTCAGGGCGGTGCGAAGGGTTTTTTGAATTGAGTTCATGAGGTTCAGATGCCATTGAAGGGATGGTTTCCAAAGGCCAGTCGCAGATGCTGCTGCTCGCCGATGGCGCCGAGTGTGTCAACCGCACGCAGCTGCAGTTCGACGCCGAGATCGAGCACTTGCCCGTCGGGTGTTGCGGGGGCCACAAACACCAGCTGCGAGAGTTGATCCAGGCTGACTTGCGCCACCGTGGCGCTGTTTTGGAAGAGAGGGGTGTAGGTGGTTTGACCTGCGTTGTCCAAGGCCAACATGAGGTCGCCGACCCAGGGTTGGTCGATGAGCACACCGCCCAGCGCGTGGTCTTGCGGGTCAACGTAATTGCCCGTGAGAAAGCTGATCAACGTGTCATCGGTGGAGGTGATGGTGAGGTTGTAGCTGGGCTTGGTTTCGAAATCTAGACTGGCACCTTTGAAGTACAACGCGCTGTCGCGGATTTCGAAGTTAGTGGTGTCGCTGACGCTCAGCTTGTTGTCGTTGCCGGTCGTGTCAGGGTCGGTGATGGTGATGTCGCCGACCTTAACGCCGCCGATCACGGTCTGGTTTTCGGCCAGGCTGTTGGCCGACAGACTGATGGCTGTAGGCGTGTCGTTGACGGGGGTGACATCAATCGTGACCGTGCTGGGGCTGGCGGCGAATGCGCCTGCGCTGTCCTGCACGCTGAAGGTGAAACTGGCGTAGTCCACTTTTGAGGCGTTGGCGGCGGGCACAAAGCTCAGTTGGGTGATGTCGGCAGCGGCGATGACTTGACCAGTTGTGACGGTGTTGGCACCCAACTTGAGCACACCCGCAAGAGGCAAGCTGTCGACGCGCACAGCAGAAAAGCTTTGACCCAAGTCTGCGTCTTCAAAGCCAAAGTTAGCGGCACTGAAGACCAAGTGGGTGTCTTCCAGGGTGCTGAGTAGGACGGGTTTGCCGGTCGGGGGCGTGTTGTCGCCCACGAACAGGCTGATGACGCCATTGGAGGTGGCATTGTTCGCGTCCTGTAGGGTGTAGTCGATGTAGACCTGCCCAGAGAAATTCATTGCGGGCGTGAAGGTGACCACGCCATTGACCAAGCTGACTTGGCCGCCCCCTTGGCGCAACACGGCTTGTGTTGCAGTGAAGGGGTCGCCTTCTGGGTCCGTGCTGCCCTGGACAAGGTCGAAGGTAGCGACCTGGTTGATCTTGACGTTGTCACTGAAACCCTTGGGCACTGGGGCATCGTTGACGCCCTGAATCGTGACGATGACGGATTTTGTGGTCCCATCGGCTGTGGTCACAACAAAATCTTCGGTGTAAGTTTGGGCCTTCAGCGCGTTGAGGTCGCTGTTGGGTGTGTAGGTCCAGGCACCGTTTTCGGTGACCTCGAATTG
>JBIKHW010000011.1:0-22789 GCA_044361935.1 Limnohabitans sp.
CGATGCCAATAACGGGCTTGTTGGGCTTGACGCTGGAGTCCAGGTCCACCAAGCCGGGAATGTCCCGCACTTTGGCCAGGGCCAGCAGCGCCAGGCGCTCCAGCTCTTTTTGATCAGGGCCTTGCAGCGAGAACTCCACTTGCTTGTTGCCGCCAATGGCGTCGAGCAAACCGGCGTGTGTGACCGCAATGCCGGGCACCTGTTTCAGGCGCTCGCGCAGCACAGCCGACATCTGGTCGGCGTTGCGGTTGCGGTTCTTGCGGTCCACCAAACGGATGTACAGGTTGACGTTGTTCTTGCCCTGCGCATTGGCGGTGTTGATGGTGCTGAGGGTGTAGCGCACTTCGGGAAAATCGCGCAGGATGGCTTCGACCTGGCGGGTTTTGGCCTCAGTGGCTTCGAGCGAGGTGCCCACCGGGGTTTCGAACTTGAGCGAGGTCTCGGAAAAGTCGGCTTTGGGCACAAACTCGGTGCCAAGCAGTCGGACCATGAACACGCTGGCCACAAAAATGCCAAGAGCTAAAAAGACGGTGGATTTTTTGTGCACCAGCGCCCAACGCAAGATGCTCTGGTAGCCATCGGCCAAGCGCTCGGTACCCCGGTCAAACCAGCCGGTCACGCGGCCAATGGTCTTGTCGTACCAGTTCGCGGGCGCTTGGTTTTTGCCATGCGCTTCAATGGCCGGGTCGTGCCAGATGCTGGACAGCATCGGGTCGAGCGTGAAGCTCACAAACATCGAGATCATCACGGCCGCCACGATGGTGATGCCGAACTCGTGGAAGAACTTGCCGATGATGCCTTCCATGAAGCCAATGGGCAAAAATACCGCCACGATGGACAAGGTGGTGGCCAGCACCGCCAGCCCAATCTCTTGCGTGCCCTCCATGGAGGCGCGGTAGGCGTTTTTGCCCATTTGCACATGGCGCACGATGTTCTCGCGCACCACAATCGCGTCGTCGATCAGCAAGCCCACACACAGACTCAACGCCATCAGTGTGATCATGTTGATGGTGAATCCAAACATCTGCATGAACATGAAGGTGCCGATCAGCGAGATCGGCAGCGTCAGGCCCGTGATGACGGTGGAGCGCCAGGAGTTGAGGAACAAAAACACGATCAACACCGTGAGGATCGCACCTTCGATCAGGGTTTGGCGCACGTTGTTGACCGAAACCCTGATAGGCCGTGAGTTGTCGGTGATGGGCTCAAGCTTGACGCCGGGCGGCAACTGGCCCTGCAACTCGGCCACGGCCTTGACCAGACCGTCAACCACCTGGATGGTGTTTTCGTCTTGCGACTTTTGCACCGACATCAAGAGGGTGCGCTGGCCGTTGTACAGGGCCAGGTTTTCCAGCTCTTGAGCGCCGTCTTGCACCGTAGCCACTTGCGACAGGCGAATGGGGGTGCCGTTTTTACGCGCTACGATGATGCGGCCAAAGTCTTCGGGCCGCTCCATGCGAGAGCTGATTTGCACGATGCGCTCTTGTTGGAGCGAGCGGATCGCGCCCACAGGCAAGTCCTGGTTTTCGTTGCGTACAGCGGCCACCACCTGCTCGGCGGTGACGCCCAGCGCTTCCATGTGGGCCGGTTGCAGGTACAGGTTGATCTCGCGCTTGCTGCCGCCCACCAAAGTGACCGAGCCCACACCGCGCACGTTCTCCAGGCGCTTTTTGAGCACCTGCTCGGACCAGTTGGTCAGTTCCACGGCGTTGAGTTGGTTGCCCTCAGGGATGACGGCGAGCGACCACACGGCTCGGCTGGAAGGGTCAAAGCGCAGCACCCGAGGTTCTTTGACTTCTGTGCGCAGCTGGGGGCGCAGTGAGGCGACTTTTTCGCGCACATCTTCGGCCGCTTTGCGGCCGTCGATCTGCAGCTGGAACTCCATGATCACCACCGACTGGTTTTCGTAGCTGCGCGAGGTCAGGGCGCTGATGCCTGCGATCGAGTTGACGCCTTCTTCGATCTTTTTGGAGACTTCGCTCTCCACAATTTCTGGCGACGCCCCGGGGTATTCGGTGGTGATGACCACCACCGGAAAATCGATGTTAGGGAACTGGTCGACTTTGAGGCGCTGGAACGAGAATATGCCCAGCACCACCAGGGCCAACATGACCATGGTGGCAAAAACCGGGTTTTGCAAACTGACGCGGGTGAACCACATGTTGAGGGTTCCCTTATGGCTTGGTGGAAACGGCGTTGGCCGCAGCGGCCGGGCTGGCCGGGGCCGTGAACTTCACCAGCACCCCTTCGCGCACCGAACCCACGGTGCCCGACAGCACTTGAGCCCCTTCGGACACACCGGTCACCGCCACCAGGCTTTCCCCCTCGCCCTCGCTTCGCACATCGGTTCGCACCGTGATGTGCACGACCTTGCCGTCTTGCACCACCTGCACATAAGGCTGGGGTTTGTCGGTGCGCACGCTGCTCACAGGCACGGCCAGCACCTGCATGGTTTGAGTGCCCAGACTGCCTTGGGCAAAGAGGCCCTGGCGCAAGCCTTCGCGGCCTGTGACGCCCAGGTAGACCACGATGCTGCGACTGCCCATTTGGGCGCTGGGGTTGATGCGCAAGACTTTCGCGGGCACCGGTTCGGCCAAGCCCTCGACTTTCAACTGTGCCGTCATGCCCACCCGCACGCGGCTGGCGTCTTCGGATGTTAGGGCCGCTTCGAGTTCCAGTTGCGAGAGGTTGATCACCTCGATCAGCCGGGCCTCGATGGCCACGCGCTCGCCAGGCTGGGCCAGTCGCTGCGCCACCACCCCCGACAGGGGTGAGCGCAGTGTGGCATCGGCCAGTGACTTGTTGGCCAGGTCCAGCGCAGCCAGCGCGGCTGCGTGTGTGGCCTTGGCCCCGTTCAGGTTGGCCTGCGAGGTGAGCAGCGCGGTTTGCGAGATGAAGCCTTGGTTCACCAGCGCCTGGTTGTTGTCAAACTGGCGCTGGGCAATGTCCACCTGTGCTTTGGCCGCATCGGCTTGCTGCTGCGCCTGGCGCACACGCGCATGGTACTCACTGGGGTCAATGCGGGCGATGACTTGCCCGGCCTGCACGCGGTCGCCCTCGCGCACGCTCAATTCCTGCAATTCTCCAGCCACGCGGGCTTTGACGATGGCGCTTTGGGTGGCCTTGAGGGCGCCTGAAACCGCAATGCCCAAGCTCAGGCTTTGCGTCCGGGCGGTGAAAACATCGGAGGCAGCCAACTCGATGCTGGGCGCTGCTAACGCAGGGGCCGTCGGGGCTTGGCTTGCCTGGCGCTGGCTGGCCCAGCGGGCACCGCCTGCAAGCAGTGCGGCCACAGCCACGGTTGAGAGGATCCAGAGGGTTGATTTTTTCATGATGAGACGGATGTGATCGGTTGTGGATCAAGCTTGAGACAGGCCACGCGCTAACAATTGTGCATGTTGCGAAATAAAGGCTTCCGGGTCAATTTGTTCGTGGCTGGGGCAGCAGGGCCCCATGGAGTGCTTCCACATGACCAAAAACAGCAGCGGCGACATGACCGAGTGCAGCGCCAACTCCACGTTGACAGGGCTAAATTCCCCTTGGTCGATACCGCGCTGCAAGGCGCTGCGCACCAGGGCGTGGGCGGGCGTGATGACTTCGGTGCGGAAAAAATCCGCCAGGTCCGGAAAGTTGTTGGCCTCGCTCATCACCAGTTTGGAGATGCCCGAGGCCTTGGTTGCGCCGTAGCGTCGCCACCATTGCAGCATCATCCACTCGATCAATGCGCTGGTGCTGCCCTGAAACTGCGCCACTTCGGCCGCGCCTTGGGCCACTGGCCCCACCACGTTCTCGCGCACCACCGCCTTGAACAGGTCTTCCTTGCTGGGAAAGTACAAAAAAAGCGTGCCCTTGGACACCCCGGCTCGCAAGGCCACCTCTTCCACGCGGGTAGCCGCAAAGCCTTTTTCCACAAACAAGTCCAAAGCCGCCTCGAGCAGCTCGCCCGGGCGGTCTTGTTTGCGGCGTTCGCGTTTGTGGGGGAGGAGGGGGTCGGCGGGAATCAATGGATGAGCTAATGACTGACTGGTTAGTACTGTACGCCTAGAGAGGACTTGTCGTCAAGCGGTAGACCTTTGGGTTGTGTGAATACATGTTTTTTGTAGATCGGTGCCTTCAGGTCCGACATCTTTGTCGCTCCACCGCCTCTTGAAAATGTCGCTTCGCGATTTGAAGAAACGTCGGTCCGGAAAGGCCCGACCTCAGGGAAAACGGCTGTCCACGGTAGCGAGCAACAAAAAAGGCTGCCGTTTTGCAGCCTTTTTGTATTTGAAAGCCAAGCCTCAATTCGAGAAAGCAGGAATCCCGGTGATCGCGCGTCCCAAAATCAAAGCGTGCACGTCGTGCGTGCCTTCGTAGGTGTTGACAACTTCCAAGTTCACCAGGTGGCGGGCCACGCCGTATTCGGCGCTGATGCCGTTGCCGCCCATCATGTCACGCGCCATGCGGGCGATGTCCAAAGCCTTGCCGCAGCTGTTGCGCTTGAGGATGGAGGTCAGGTCCACCGAGGCGGTTCCTTCGTCCTTCATGCGACCCAAACGCAGGCAGCCTTGCAGGCCCAAGCTGATTTCGGTCAGCATGTCGGCCAATTTCTTTTGGATCAGCTGGTTGGCGGCCAAGGGGCGGCCAAATTGCTGGCGATCCATCACGTACTGGCGGGCGCGGGCGTAGCAGTCTTCGGCAGCGCCCAATGCGCCCCAGGCGATGCCGTAGCGGGCGCTGTTCAGGCAGGTGAAGGGGCCTTTCAAGCCACGCACTTCGGGGAAGGCGTTTTCTTCGGGGCAGAACACTTCGTCCATGACGATTTCGCCGGTGATCGAGGCACGCAGGCCGACCTTGCCGTGCACGGCAGGGGCGGAGAGGCCTTTCCAGCCTTTTTCCAGGATGAAGCCACGGATCTGACCGCCGTCGTCCTTGGCCCAAACCACGAACACGTCGGCAATCGGACTGTTGGTGATCCACATCTTGGCACCGCTCAAGCTATAGCCGCCGTCCACCTTTTTGGCGCGGGTGATCATGCTGCCGGGGTCCGAGCCGTGGTTGGGTTCGGTCAGGCCAAAGCAGCCGATCCACTCGCCACGCGCCAACTTGGGCAGGTATTTTTGTTTTTGCGCTTCAGAGCCAAAGTCGTTGATGGGCAACATCACCAAAGAAGACTGCACGCTCATCATGGAGCGGTACCCGCTGTCCACGCGCTCGACTTCGCGGGCGACCAAGCCGTAGCAGACGTAGTTCAGGCCTGCGCCGCCGTATTGCTCGGGGATGGTGGCTCCCAAAAGGCCCAACTCGCCCATTTCGCGGAAGATGGCCACGTCGGTGGTCTCGTTCAGGAAAGCGTCTTTCACGCGGGGCAGCAGGCGTTCCTGGCAATAAGCGCGGGCCGCTTCTTGCACCTGACGCTCGTCGTCGGTCAGTTGTGCGCTGAGGTTAAAGGGGTCTTCCCAGCTGAAGGTGTTTTTGGTGGTGGCCATGGGGTGTGTCTCCGTGAAAAAAATCTTGAACCCGATTGTCAGGTCGAGATGAATAGTTGTCTAATATTGATTACCTATCCATCAATACATTATTTTAATTCATGGAATTTCGACACCTGCGCTATTTCTTGATGCTGGCCGAAGAGCTGCATTTTGGCCGCGCGGCCCAGCGCCTGGCCATCTCGCAGCCACCGCTCAGCCTGAACATTCAGCAGCTCGAAGCCTCGGTGGGGGCGCAGCTGTTCACCCGCAACAGCCGGGGCGTGCAGCTCACCGCGGCGGGCCAGGCCTTTGTGCCGGCGGCCAGGGCCTTGCTGGCGCAGGCCAGCGCCGCAGCGCGGGAGGCGCGTGATGTGGCCGAGGGCCAGTCGGGCCAGCTGCACATTGGTTTTGCCGGCACCATGCTGTACTGCGGCCTGCCGCAAATCTTGAGCCGCTTTCAGGCCAGCCATCCGCGTTTGCGCTTGGTGCTGCGCGAGCTGAGTTCGTCTGAGCAGTTGTCCGAGTTGCTGCGCGACCGGCTCGATGTGGGCTTTGTGCACACGCCCCGGGTGCCGCCGGGTTTTGAGCAGATTCTGGTGGCCAGCCAGCCTTTGGTGGCGTGTTTGCCTGCCAGCCACCCCTTGGCAGGGGCGGCCAGTGTGGGGCTGGATTCACTCGCCGGGCAAGACCTGGTGGTGGTGTCCCGCACCGTCTCGCCCGATTACCACGAGCGCATCGTGGTGCTGTGCGAACAGGCCGGCTGGATGCCGCAGGTGGTGCACGAGTTGCGCCATTGGCTGAGCGTGGTGTCTTTGGTATCCCAAGGTTTGGGTGTGGCGCTGGTGCCGCAGGCCCTGCAGCAGTCCGCATTGGCGGGCGCGGTGTTTGTGCCGCTGCGCGAGGTCGATGCCCGTTACGACACCCGTTGCCTGTGGCGCAGCGACCGAGACCAGGCGGCGCTGGGGGACTTTGTGCAGGCGGTGCAGGGCGGGCTGCTGCCCCACGGATAATTCAAACCCTCTCAAACAAGGAATCCACATGACCCAAACCCTGGTTTTAGGCGGCGGCTGCTTTTGGTGCACTGAGGCGGTTTACGTCAAGGTGCGCGGCGTGACCGATGTGGAGTCGGGCTACTGCAACGGCCAAACCGTGAACCCCAGCTACGACGACGTCTGCACCGGCCGCACAGGCCACAACGAGGTGGTCAAGCTCGAATACGACCCGGCGCAGGTGAGCACCCGCGAGCTGCTGGAAGTCTTTTTTGTCATCCACGACCCCACCACCTTGAACCGTCAGGGCAACGACGTGGGCACGCAGTACCGCAGTGGCATTTACTTCACCACACCCGAGCAAGCCGAGGAGGCCCGCGCCCTGATCGCCGAGCTGGCGGCGGCGCGAGCCTTTGGCCAACCCATCGTGACCGAGGTGCTGGCCTTGGACAACTACAGCGCGGCCGAGGACTACCACCAAGACTTTTTTGAACGCAACCCCTACCAGGGCTACTGCATGGCGGTGGCCGCGCCCAAGGTGAGCAAATTCAAAAAGACGTTTTCTCGCTTGGTGCGTGAGTGACAATGGCGCAGCAGGCATCGGTCGATGCCTGCTTGCAAACTCGCCACTGCAAAGCGAATCACTTCAAAAAACCCATGAAAAACATTGTCTTTTTTCTAGCTGCCATGAGCTTGTCCTGGGGGGCCTTGGCCCAACACTCTAAGAAAGAGGTGGAGCAGGACATTGCCCGCCACCGCGCCATGGCCGAAGCCCACGAGGCGGCTGCCAAATGCCTGGAGTCCGGCAAAAAACCGGACCAATGCACCAAGGAGCTGCAAGCCGCCTGCAAGGGCCTCGCGCTGGGCAAATACTGCGGCATGAAGCACGTTCACTGATCCGCCGCTGTCGACTTCGCCGTTCATGAGTTCTCCGCGATCACGCCTGCCGGTTTGGCTGCACACCTTGCTGGTGGCGGCCCTGCTGTGGGCCCCTCTTTGGGGGCAGCTGCACGGCATTGGACACGGCCTTGACCATGGCAGTGAGCATGGGACTCGGCATGCGATCTCTGCCCCCGCTGGGCACCATGACGCGCATGCTCTTGCGCATGCAGGGCAGCTGCACGACGAAGATCGGCACGAAGGGCATTCGGACCCCTTGGGCCATGAAGCCGACACCGATCTGTGTCGTGTGCTGGATCACCTGTCGCAAGCTGAACGGCTGAGTACCCCTTGCCCACCCGGCCTGGCCCCAAGCGTGGCCATGGCCCAGCCCATTTTTTGGGCGACTTTTTATCCGGACCAAGACCTTTGGTCCCCGGCGCAAGCCCGTGCGCCGCCTGCGCTGATTTGAACCCCTGATCTTGTCTGGCTGACTTTCCGTGTGGAGCGGAAAGCGCTGGGCTGTTCCTGTTTTTTCAAATCATCGCTTTATGACCTATTCTTTTCGCCTTTCGGCCCTGGCCTGCGCCAGCCTGGCCTCCTTGTCTTTTTCCAATGCCTGGGCGCAAAACGCCGTATCTGGTTTTTCCCCTGAAATTGTCATCACCGGCAACCCCCTGGGCCGCGACGGCACCACCGTGCCTGTCAGCACCATGGGTCGCGCCGACCTGCTCGAACGCGGGCAAAGCACTTTGGGCGAAACCCTGAACGGCTTGCCCGGTGTGTCCAGCACTTACTTTGGCCCCAATGCGAGCCGCCCCACCATTCGCGGGCTCGATGGCGACCGCATCCGGGTGCTGAACAACAGCGCTTCCAGCCTCGATGCCTCGGCGCTGAGCTACGACCATGCGGTGCCGCTCGATGTCTTGTCCACCGACCGTGTGGAAGTCTTACGCGGCCCGGCCGCCTTGCTTTATGGCGGCAGCGCGGTGGGCGGTGTGGTCAACGTGATCGACAACCGCATCCCGCGACAAGCAGTCTCGGGCGTGCTGGGCAAAGCCCAGCTGCAAGCGGGCACGGGCAATGACGAGCGCAGCGTGGCCGGTTTGGTGGAGGCGGGTAACGAACGTTATGCCCTTCACCTGGATGGTTTTGACCGCCGCACGGGCGATGTGCGGGTGCCGGTGGCAATCGACTGCACAAAACCCGGCTCGCCTGCCAACGCCCGGCGCATCTGCAACTCGGCCAGCACCGCCCGGGGTGGCGCTTTCGGAGCCAGCACCTTCTGGGACCACGGCTATTTGGGCGCATCGGTCAACACCTACCAAAGCGATTACGGCACCGTGGCCGAAGACGAGGTGACGATTGGCATGAAGACCACCCGCTACGCGCTGGAGGGGCAAGTGCGCCAATTGCCGGGCTGGTTTGACAGCGTTAAAGCTCGCCTGAGCCACACCGGCTACCAGCATACCGAGTTTGAAGGCGCTGAGGCAGGCACCCTGTTTGCTAACAAGGGCCAAGACCTGCGCATCGAGGCGCGGCACCGCTCGTTGGCGGGGTGGCAAGGCGTGGTGGGGGTGCAGACCGAGTCGAGCCGCTTTTCTGCGGTGGGCGATGAAGCCTTTGCGCCCTTCAGCCGCACACGCAGCCAAGCCCTTTTTGTGCACGAAGAGCTGCCCACCGCCTGGGGCCAAGTCACGACGGGGGCGCGTTGGGAGTCGGTGCGGGTCGAATCCTTGGGCAACCCCGAGCTGGACCGTTTTGACGAGGGCATCGGCACCCACAAGTTCACCCCCTTCAGCTTGGCCACCGGGGCGGTGGTCAAGCTCTCGCCCGCATGGTCTTTGACCGGCAACGCGGCCTTGACGCAGCGTGCCCCCAAAGACTACGAGTTGTTTGCCAATGGCCCACACCTGGCCACCCACGCCTGGGAAATTGGCAACAAAGATCTGGGCTTGGAAAAGTCCAAGAGCCTGGATGCGGGTGTGCAGTGGAAGTCCGGCCCCGACAGTGTGAATGTGACGGCCTTTGCCAGCCAGTTTGCCAACTACATTGGCCTGATGAACACGCAGGACGTGGAGGACGATTTGCCCGTGCAGCGCTACCAAGGCGTCAAGGCCCAATTCAGAGGCTTGGAAGCCAGCGGTCGTCAACGTTTGTGGCAGAGCACCTCGACGCTCGATCTGGACTGGCGTGCCGACACCGTGCGTGCCAGTAACCGCAGTACGGGTGAGCCATTGCCCCGCATCGCCCCCATGCGTGTGGGGGCAACGCTGGTGCATAGCCATGGTCCCTGGAGCGCCAAACTGGGTGCCGACTGGCATGCCGCGCAAAAACGTGTGCCCGAAGGCAGTGTGGCCACGGGTGCCTACACCTTGGTCAACGCCAGTGTGTCTTACCGCCAAAAGCTGGACACCACGGTGCTCAACTGGTTCGCCCGTCTGGACAACCTCACCGACCAGCTGGCCTACAGCGCCAGCTCGATCCTGACCAGCACCGCATTTGGCAAGTCGCCTTTGCCGGGGCGCAGCGTCAAGCTGGGGGTTCAGGCCACGTTCTGATGGCCTGCGTAGCGTCGCCCAGTGGCGGCGCTAAGTGGTTTCCGATGCTGAAGGGCTTTGGCAGGCCGGGATAATCCAGAAATGAACCTCGATCACCCCGTCCTGTCATCACTCTTGCCCGTGGTGCTGCTCATCTTGATAGGTTTTGTCGCGGGCAAGGCCAAACTGGTGCGGGGTGCCTCGGTGCGTGACCTGTCCAATCTGGTGTTTTTGGTGCTCACCCAGGCCCTGCTGTTTCGCACGATGAGCAGCGTGCACATCGAGCAGCTGGACTTCAAGCCGGTGGCGCAG
This sequence comes from Limnohabitans sp., assembly GCA_044361935.1. Classification (GTDB taxonomy): domain Bacteria; phylum Pseudomonadota; class Gammaproteobacteria; order Burkholderiales; family Burkholderiaceae_C; genus Limnohabitans_A. The sequence goes on from JBIKHW010000011.1 coordinate 10,171, forward strand.
TACTTTTTGGCGGCGGGCATTTTGTTTGTGGCCATGCTCTGGGCTTATGGCGGTAGCAGCCGGGCTTCGGTGCTGGCGCTGGCCGGCATTTTCAGCAACACCTTGATGATCGGTGTGCCCCTCATCGGTCTGGCGTATGGTCAGGAAGGCCAGGTGCTTCTGTTCACCCTGATTTCTTTGCACGCCCTGGTCTTGCTCAGTGCCGCCACGCTGGTGCTGGAGCTGCAGGTGGCACGCGAGCAAGCGGTGTTGTCGGGGGAGCAGCGGCCGATTTGGCGCACCGTGGCATCTGCCGTGCGCAACGCCATCATTCACCCCGTGCCTTTGCCCATTTTGTTGGGCCTGGCCTACGCCCAAACCGGCTGGGGACTGCACCCCGTGGTGGACCGTCCCCTGGCTTTGCTGGGCAGTGCCTTTGGCCCCATCGCCTTGGTGCTGGTGGGCATCACTTTGTCGCAAACGCCAGTGGGTCGGCAATTCACATCGGCCCTCAAACCTTCGTTGGTGAAAACCGTTTTGCACCCAGCGCTGATGCTGGCGGTGGGTTGGTTGCTGGGCCTGCGGGGCTTGCATTTGTCGGTCATGGTCGTGGCGGCGGCTTTGCCCATTGGGGCCAATGTGTTCCTTTTTTCACAGCGCTACCGCAAGGAAGAAGACACCGTGACCGCTGCCGTGGCCGTGTCGACACTGATTTCCATGCTGGGCATTTCGCTGGTGATGGCCTTGCTGGCTGTGTTGCCCACTTGATCACTTGATCCGATTTTGATGGTATCCCTCTTGAGCGCATGCCCTACCATCGGTCCATGAACACACCCCTGCCGCCTGCACTCCAAGCCGATCTGCACTCCTTGATTGGGGGCAGCGGGCGAATCGCGGTGTATTCAGGCGGCTCGGGTCCTCCCGTGCTATTGGTGCACAGCATCAATGCGCTGGCATCGGCCGCCGAAGTTCGGCCTCTGTTTGAGGCCTTGTGCCCGGACCACAGCGTCTACGCCCTCGATTTGCCGGGTTACGGTTTGTCGGATCGCTTGCCGCGGGCCTACACCGTGGGTGACATGTGCCAAGCCATCCGGGCGGTGGCGCAATGGGTGGCCGAGCGGCACCCGGGCCAGCCGCTGCAGGTGGTGGGCGTGTCCTTGTCGTGTGAATTTGTGGTCCGTGTGGCCCAGCAGACGCCTGAGCTGTTCGCTGCTTTGGCCTTGGTCAGCCCCACCGGGTTTCGGGGCGGTAAGTCGCTGCGCAAGCCCGAGGGCAGCACTTTTTTCATGGCGGGCTTTGACCGATTTTTTCGCCGCCCGGGGCCAGCTTGGGGCCGCTTCTTGTTTCGGCAGCTGTCGCGGCCTTCGGTCGTGCGTTACTTTTTGCGCCGCACCTGGGGCGGCAAGGCCATTGACGAAACCTTGTGGGCCTATGCGGTGCGCACGGCCCATGTGCCCAACGCAGAGCAAGCGCCTTTGTCGTTTTTGAGCGGGGGCTTGTTCAGCGCCGACATGCACAACATTTATGAGAGTCTGCGCCTGCCGGTGTGGGTGGTGCACGGCACACGGGGCGACTTCACCGATTACCGGGCGCTGGACTTGGTGCGCGATCGCCCCAATTGGCAGGTGACGGTGATGCAGGCTGGGGCGATGCCGTACTTTGAAGACATCGGTGCTTTCATGGCGGCCTACCGAGCCTTTCCGGCCCAGTTCAACGATCGGCCGCACGTCGGGCCTTTGTAGTCCGACGTCTCTTGTTTGGCAAAGTGGCAGGGCTTGGCCTTCAGTGCGGCAGTTGCGACGCCGCTCGTGCCAACGCTTCAATGCGCGCCCAATCACCTTGGGCCAGCGCGTCGGCAGGCACCAGCCACGAACCCCCCACGCAGGCCACATTGGGCAGACTCAAAAAGTCCAAGGCATTGCCGGGTGTGACGCCGCCCGTGGGGCAAAACTTCACGTCAAAGAACGGGCCGCCCCATGCTTTGAGCATGGCCGGGCCGCCCGCTTGCATGGCCGGGAAAAACTTGAGTTCGGTGTAGCCGTCTTCTTGGGCCATCATGATTTCGCTCCCGGTGGCCACACCAGGCAGCAATGACAAACCGTTATCGCGGCAAGCCTGGCCCACCGCACGGGTGTAACCGGGGCTGACCGCGAAACGGGCACCGGCCTTGGCTGCAGCGGCGGCATCAAACGGGCTGCGCACAGTGCCCGCCCCCACCACCGCGCCGGGCACTTCCTTGGCAATGGCTTCCATGCAGGCCAGTGCTTGCGGGGTGCGCAGGGTGACTTCGAGCATGCGGATGCCACCCGCCACCAATGCGCGGGCCATGGGCACGGCGTGTGCCACATCGTGGAGCACGATCACGGGGATCACGGGGGCGTCCTGCATCACTTGCAGGGCAGTCAAATCTCCACTCAGATTCACAGCCATGTGCAGGCTCCTTCTTCGGCTTTGAGCGCGTTGCGGCGCATGTTGGCAAACAGTTCGCGGCCCATTCCAACGCCGTTGGCGGCAAGCAGTTCGGCAGGCATCTGGGCCAGTGGGCGGGCGGCCCATTCGGCCTCGCTCAAGAGCACATGCAGGGTGCCCAACACGCCGTCGATCCGGATCAAATCGCCGTCTTGCACCTTGGCCAGCGGGCCGCCTGCTGCGGCTTCGGGTGAGACGTGGATGGCGGCAGGCACTTTGCCCGAGGCACCGCTCATGCGGCCATCGGTGACCAGCGCCACCTTGTAGCCCTTGCCTTGCAGCACAGCCAGCGGCGGCGTGAGTTTGTGCAGTTCGGGCATGCCGTTGGCCTGCGGGCCTTGCCAGCGCACCACGCAGACGACATCGCGGTCCAGCTCACCAGCTTTGAAGGCTTGTTGCAATTCGTCTTGCGAATTGAACACGCGGGCTGGCGCTTCGGTGGTGTGCAGTTCTTCGGGTACGGCAGAAATTTTGATCACGCTGCGGCCCAGGTTGCCTTGCAACAACTTGAGGCCACCCGATGCGCTGAACGGGCTGGACGCCGGGCGCACGACGGTGTCGTCTTTGCTGGCACCAGCTTCTTGCCACCCCAGTTGGCCATTTTGGACAGATGGAATGCGGGTGAATTCACGCAGGCCCCCAGCACGCACCGTCAGCACATCGGCGTGCATGAAGCCGCTGTCCAGCAGCTCGCGGATCACATAGCCCGGGCCGCCTGCCGCTTGGAACTGGTTCACGTCGGCGCTGCCGTTGGGGTAGACGCGGGAAAGCAAAGGCACCACTTCAGAAAGGGCCGAAAAATCGTCCCAGTCGATCACAATGCCCGCCGCACGGGCCACCGCCACCCAGTGAATCAAATGGTTGGTCGAGCCGCCCGTGGCCAACAAGGCCACCATGGCGTTGACGATGCAACGCTCGTCGACCAGGCGGCCAATGGGCGTGAAGTTTTTGTCCTTGACCAGCGCCAGCACGGTACGTGCCGCTTCACGGGTCAGGTGCTGGCGCACGCCTTCACCCGGGTTGATGAAGGCCGTGCCCGGCACATGCAGTCCCATGGCTTCGAGCAGCATCTGATTGCTGTTGGCGGTGCCGTAAAAGGTGCAGGTGCCTTCGCCGTGGTAGGCCTTCGACTCCGCTTCCAGCAATTCGGGGCGGCCCACCAGTCCCATTGCAGCTTGTTCACGCACCTTGGATTTTTCGTTGTTGGACAGGCCACTGGTCATGGGGCCAGCAGGCACAAACACGGTGGGCAAATGGCCGAAATGCAAAGCGCCAATGAGCAGGCCCGGCACGATCTTGTCGCACACACCCAGCATCAGGGCGGCGTCAAATACATCATGGCTGAGCGACACCGCTGTGGCCATGGCGATCACATCGCGGCTGAACAGGCTCAGCTCCATGCCGGGTGTTCCCTGGGTCACGCCATCGCACATGGCGGGCACGCCCCCAGCCACTTGGGCGGTGGCACCCTGTTTGCGGGCTTCGTCTTTGATCAGATCGGGATAGTGCTGCAGTGGCGCGTGGGCCGACAGTAAGTCGTTGTAGGCGTTGACGATGCCGATGTTCGGCGCACGCGGGGCCACCACTTTGATTTTGTCCAAGGCCGTGGCGCGGCTTTTGTCGCCTTCCGGCATGGCGGCAAAGGCGTGGGCCACATTGGCGCAGCCCAGGCGCTGGGCACCGGGGTCCTGGTTGGCTGCAGCGTCGACCTGCTGTAAGTAGGTCTGGCGGGTGGGGCGGCTGCGCTCGGTGATGCGGGCGGTGACGGTGGCCACGGTGGGGTGAAGTGTCATGGGGTAACGCCGGGTTGGGCGTGGTAACTAAATTACATGACCGATGGTAACCGCGTTCCAGCACTTTGGTGCGTTGGAACGGTTACAGGCAGGGTACAAGCAGCAGGCAGTTCCCTCGCAGGCACAAAAAAACCCGCCGAGGCGGGTTTTTTTGTGTGCAATGAACCGAATCACTTGGTCGCTGCAGCCGCAGGAGCCGCAGGAGCCGCAGGAGCCGCAGGAGCCGCCGCAGGAGCGTCAGCAGCAGGGGCAGACGCTTCAGCAGCAGGAGCGTCAGCAGCAGGGGCAGAGGCTGTGGCTGCAGGTGCCGCTGCCGGGGTCGCTTTTTTGCTCTTGGCAATGCCAAAACCGACGGCCAGGCCCACGGCCAGCACGATCACTGCCACCAAAACGGTCCAGACTACGGGTTGATTGTCATCTTGAGGGGTCGACATGAGGGGTTTTCTCCGAAAATAGTGGGCAGATTGTAATGGGACCCAATTGCACATGACTGACACACCCGCCGATGCGCCCAGCACGCTTGCCACCGCTGGCCGTGCCACGGCATTTCAGGGCGCTTTGCTTGACGAATTTCGGGCACAAACAGCGGGCCGGGATTTGTGGGTGTTCGGCTATGCCTCGCTCTTGTGGCGGCCCGAGTTCGAGGCGCAGGAGCAGCACATCAGCCGCGTCTGGGGTTGGCACCGCGCCCTGAAAATGTGGAGTCGGCTCAACCGCGGTAGCCCTGAATGCCCGGGCTTGGTGTTTGCCTTGTTGCCCGGCGGCAGTTGCCAGGGCGTGGCCTATCGGGTGGCTCGCGACCAGGCCGACGAGGTGCTGGTGAAGCTGTGGGAGCGCGAAATGCCTATGGACGTCTACACCCCCAGCTGGCTGCCTTGCAACACACCACAAGGCCCGGTGCAGGCGCTGGCCTTTACCCTGCCACGCAGCAGCCCGAGCTTCACCGGCCAGTTGCCTGCAGAGACTTACCGGCAAATTTTTCAGCAAGCCAGCGGGCGCTTTGGCACCACGCTGGACTATGCCCGCCAAACCTACGACAGCCTGCGGGCCCACGGCATCGAAGACCGGGCACTGGCCGCACTGCTGCGCCACGCAGACTAAGCCATCAGCGTGATGTGGGTCACTGCCCGTACCGGTCAGCGGGCACGGCATCCATGCGGCTCAAAGCCACCCGGATTGCGCTGACTCAATGCCTGACAAAGCCATATCCCTATACTTGCCACCATGAACATCGCCGACCTGCGCAAGAGCTACGAAAAAGCCGAGCTCAACGAAAACGCCTCCCACGCCGACCCCTTGCAGCAATTTGCACAATGGTTGCAAGAGGCCATCGCCGCCGAGGTGCCCGAGCCCAACGCCATGACACTGGCCACCGTGGCCAGCAACCTGCGCCCCAGCACGCGGGTGGTGCTGATCAAGGGCTATGACGAGCGCGGCATCGTCTGGTACACCAACTACGACAGCCGCAAGGGGCAGGAGCTGGCGGGCAACCCTTTTGCGGCGCTGCAGTTCCACTGGGTGGAGCTCGAGCGTGTGGTGCGCATTGAAGGCCGTGTGGAGAAAGTCAGCGATGAAGAAAGCGACGCCTACTTTCACAGCCGCCCACTGGACTCGCGCATCGGGGCCTGGGCTTCGCCCCAAAGCCAGGTGATCGAAGGGCGCACGGTGCTGGTGACCAACGCCGCCAAATACGCGGCGCAATTCATGCTGAACCCGCCACGCCCTCCGAACTGGGGCGGCTACCGCCTGGTGCCCGACAACTGGCAGTTTTGGCAAGGGCGCAAAAGCCGCTTGCATGACCGCCTGCGTTACACCCAAGAGGGCAGCAATTGGCTGCGCGAACGGCTTGCACCCTGAGATTCGATGCCAGTTTTGGCAGGTCGACGACGACTTCAGGTCCGATGTCGTACGCCACCGCCCTTTGAGGGTGTGCAGTTTTTCATCATCAGTTAAATGCCCAAGCCGCCCTGCACCACCAAGGTGATGGTGACGATCAGTGTGGGCCCAAAGGCTGGAGTGGTGGCGTGTTTTTTGGGTGCAGGGCGTTGGGGTTTTGGGTGGGCACGGTCAAAGCTTCAAATGAAGGTCATCGGGCGCATTGGTCGGTGGTCTTTTTGTTGACTACTTGCCGGACACAAAAATAACGGATTTCAGGCGATTGAAACTCTTTGATTGAGCGCACGATGGACGGGTTGGGCATTTCAGGGGCCATGTCCCGCTCTTGCGACAAGGCCCACAAGCCTTTGTCGCTGCGCACACCGCCGTTCCAATTGCCCAGCTCGCTCAGGTAAATGTATTCGCCCACGGTGGGCAGTCTGGCCTGCATGCATTCGCTGGCGTATTGGGCATTGCGCGGCCATAGGCGTCCTGGTATTGACACAGGTCCTGGCCGCGCACAAAAGGGATGGTGGACCACAAAGCCACTTGGGCCGCTGGGGCGAATCCACTCAGCAGCAGTGCGCACAGGCTCAGGCACAGCGTGCGCAAAACTTTAAAAGTCGTGAAAGGTTTTGGGGTGTCCAACGCATCAGTCCGAAATGATCCTGCACCCTGAATGCTGGCTTATGGAAGCCCAGCCTGGGGGCAGAGCTTATTTTTGGCATTCACCATAGTCAATGTGGGCCTGTTTTCTCCTGACAAAGCGCAAGTTGCTGCACTCAAGACCCCATGCCCAAGATGAACTGGCGCACGCCCAGCTCGTCCATCTGCCTTTGCTCGTAGCGCTTGACGTCTTGCGCCACAGCCTTGGCGTCTTGTTCGGCCAGCGACTGCATCTTGTGTAACTCGATTTCGGCGTGCAGGCGTTTTTGGCGCATTTGGGCCAAGGTGGTTTGGGCTTTGCCCAAGTCCACCACCACACGCTGCTGCAGGTTCAGCAGTTGGGCCATGAACTGGCGGTGGTTCATGCTCGCTTGCATGCCCATCACCGTGGCGTCCCTGGCCTGTTCCTGCAGCCGGTACTCGTCATACAGCTTGCACAGGCGCTGGTGGCTGGCTTCTAGTTGCGCCACCCGGGCCAGCGCCTGGATGATGTCGTTTTGCGCTTCGTTGACTGCTTCTTCGGCTTTTTTCACCAGCACGGGCCAACAACTTCTGGCTTCTCGCATGTTGTTCTCCTTGAACGGTCAATGGGTCATCAGCGCTTGCACTTGCAGCCGTGTGGTGGCTGCGTCCTGGCTGGTGTGCATGTCTTGTTGTAAAAAAGTTTCCATCTGGGGTCGCAAGCGGATGGCTTGGTCCAGATCGGCATTGCTGCCCGCCTCGTAAGCGCCCACCTGAATCAGGTCCTGGTTTTGCTGGTACAGCGACCACAGCCGCCTAAAGCGGTTGGCCAGTTTTTGGTCTTCGGACGAGAGCAGGTTTTGCATCACCCGTGAGACCGAGCCGTTCAGATCGATGGCGGGGTAGTGCGCAGCATCGGCCAACTTGCGCGACAGCATGACCTGGCCATCGAGCGAAGCGCGGGCGATGTCCACAATCGGGTCGTTCGCATCGTCGCCTTCGGCCAGCACGGTGTAGATGGCGGTGATCGAGCCTACCCCGTGGCGACCCACGCCAGCGCGTTCGATCAAATTGGGCAGCAGCGCAAACACCGACGGTGGGTAACCCTTGGCCGTGGGCGGCTCGCCCACGGCCAGGCCGATCTCGCGCTGCGCATGGGCCACGCGCGTCAAGCTGTCCACCAGCATCAACACGTTCTTGCCCTGGTCGCGAAAATACTCGGCAATCACATGCGTCATGTGTGTGGCTTTCAGGCGCAGTACGGGTGACTCGTTGGCCGGGGCGGCGATCAACACCGACTTGGCCAGGCCCAATGGGCCTAAAGATTCTTCAATGAAAGCTTGCACCTCGCGCCCGCGCTCGCCGATCAGGCCAATCACCACCACGTCGGCTTCAGTAAAGCGGGTCATCATGCCCAGCAACACGCTTTTGCCCACGCCCGAGCCGGCCACCAGCCCCAGGCGCTGGCCACGGCCAATGGTCAGCATGCCGTTGATGGCTTTAACGCCCACGTCCAGCACTTCCTTGATGGGGCCGCGCTCCATGGGGTTGATGGGGCGGCCTTGCAGGCTGAGCACATCGCGGCACTCGGGCGGCGGTTTGCCGTCCAGCGGCTGGCCGCGCCCGTCGATGATGCGGCCCAGCAAATCGGGGCCCAGGCACACTTGCGAGGTGTGGCTGAGCACGCGCACCTGTGCGCCCGGGCCAATGCCCTGTGGTTCGGTGAATGGCAGCAAAAACAGGGTTTCGTCGTTGAAGCCCACCACCTCGGCCTCGACCCGGTGGCCCATCTGGCCCACGATCTCGCAGCATGCACCCAGCGGGGCCATCAGGCCGCGTGTTTCCAAGCGCATGCCCACCAGACGCACCAAGGTGCCGCTGCGTTGCGGCTCGGGCGCGTGCAGCTCGCCAATCAGCTGGTTGACTTCATGGTCAAAGTTCATGCAGGGCTGTCCTCGTCGGGCGCGTTGGCGTCCGTGGCTTTGACGTCGGTGTCCTGCACCTCTATCACTGGGTGGTTCCAGTCGCGTTTGGGGGTGCTCTCGGGCATGGCGTCAACTTTGTCTTGAACCAAGCTGGACGTTTGCATCCAGGCCTCGGGCTGGGGCAGCAGGCAACGCGCCAGCGGCTCCAGTCGATGCTCAATGAGGTCTTGCACCACGCTGTCTTGCACGCGTACGCGCACGCTGCCCGGTCGCAACAAGGGGTCTACTTCCAGGTCCAGGTGGTCCGTGATGGCCTCGCCCATGGCTTGCAGACGCTTCATGTCTTGAGGGTTCAGGCAGACTTTGACCGGTTGCGCCGGGTGGTCCAACTGCTGGATGCACGACTGAATCAGGCCCTGAATGGCTTGTCCAGAAATTTGCAGCTCGGCGCGCACCAGTTGTTCTGCCAAGTGCAAGGACAAGCGTTTGAGAGGCTCAAAAAAGCGCTGGGGGTCTTGGCTGATGCTGCGCAACTCGATGCCCAGGTGGCGAATCAGCTCGCGCTCCTTGGCCCGTTCTGCATCCATCTCGGCGTGCAATTGCGCCTGGCCTTCTTTGAGGCCGCGCTGGTAGGCTTGGTCTTGCAAGGCCGCCAGGGCCGCCTCCGAGACCCGGGGATTTTCTGGCTCGGGCGCGCTCAAATCTGCCGTGTCTGTGGTTTCTGGCAGTAGTGCCAGGTCGTCGTTGAAAGCTTCGCTCAAGCTCAAAGGCGCGGGCAGGGTCAGGGCATCGGTGGGCTCGGTGCGATCGGCCACGCGCCAGGGGCCAAACGAGCGAACCTTGGCCTCGTCCCACTGGGTGCGCAAAAAACTGGGGGCTTGGCTTTTGCCATTGAGCAAAGGGTTGGCGCTCCAGCCGCCCGCTGGGCCTTGGGCTTCAGACAAAGTCGTCCCCTCTGCCGGCCAGCACCAGCTCACCCGCATCCGACAACTTGCGCGCCAAGCGCATGATGGTCTTTTGCGCATCTTCCACATCGGTAATGCGCAGCGGGCCTTTGCCCTCCATCTCGTCGATGAACATGACCCGCGCACGCGCCGACATGTTGCCAAAGAACTTGTCCTTGACGAAATCGGGCGCACCCTTCAAGGCCGTCATCAGCATGTCGGGCTCGACGTTGCGCATCAGCACCTGGATGCCCCGGTTGTCGACGCCCACCAAGTTTTCGAAGGTGAACATGTTGTCCTGAATCTTCATCATCAACTCGGGGTCGAGTTGCGACAGGCCACCCATGATGGAGGACTCCAAATCGACCTTGACGAAGTTCATGATCTTGGCCGCCGCTTTGATGCCGCCAAAGCTCGAGGACTTGGCCGACGAGTTGCTGGCGAACTGTTTTTTCATGATCGATTCGAGCTCTTCCATGGCCGAAGGCTGCACCGTCTCCAGGCTGGCAATGCGCTGCAAAATTTCGGGGCGCGACTCGGGAGCCAAAAAATTCAGAACATCGGCCGCCACGTCGTATTCGAGCACCGACAAAATGATGGCGGTGACCTGCGGGTGTTCGCTGCGGATCATGTCGGCAATTGAACGGGCGTCCATCCATTTCAGGATCTCCAGCCCCTTGCTGCCCTGGCCCGGCATGATGCGGCTGAGCACCGAAGAGGCCTTGTCATCGCCCAAGGCGCGTTTCATGACCTTTTCGACATAGTCACCCGTGCCCAGTCCCAGGCTGGTTTGCTTTTTGAGCGTGGCCACAAATTCGTCGAGCACGATGTTCACCGCCTCTTGCGACAAGTCGGCCACCGACACCATGGCACCGCCCAGCGACTGCACTTCTTTGGGGTTCAAGAACCGGATGATCTCGGCCGCTTGCTGCTCGCCCAGCAACAGCATCAGCACCGCCGCACGCTGCGCACCCGTCAGGGCGTCCAGCTCTTCTTGCAGCTCTTCGGTTATCACGATGGGCGCATCACCCGTGGCCGATGCCAGCCCCTTGGGGTCCTTACCGTCCTTGCCTTTGTCGTCTTTGCCCGTGCCGTCCTTGCTGTCCTTGCCTTTGGCATCCTTGCCCTTGACTTCTTTGTCGGCGTCTTTTTTTGTGGCCATTTTTAATCCTTGAAATGGTCAGGAGACCTTGATCATGCCTTTGAGCACGTTGGCTACCCGACCTGAATCTTCGGCCACCAGCATCCGAATCAGGGCCACTTTGTCGTCGTAAGTATTGGCTGTGTCCAGCATGTCGATGCTGATGCTCGACTTCTTGGGCTTGAGCTTGGCCTTGATTTCTTCCAGGCTCTCGCCTTCGCCAAACTGGATCATCCGCATGTCTTCGGCACTGAGCTCGCCATCGGCCATCGTGGCTTGAGCTTTCTCTTCTTCGGCCAGGGCTTTGGAGGCGGTGATGCTGCGCATGATGGGACGCACCACGATCATCATGAACACAATGAAACTGATGGCGATCAGGGCACTGGACAGGGCCGATTGCACGGTGTTTTCCAGATACCAAGGCATGGTCTCCAGCGGAGCGGGCGCTTCAAAGCGGGCGGGCACCACGGTCACGATGTCGCCACGGGCCGTGTCAAACCCCACCACGCCACGCACAACTTGCTGCATTTGCTCGAGCTCTTGCGGCGTGTAGGGCACGCTCTTGGGGGCATTGGGGTCCACGGCCGCGCCATCTGCAGGGGGCTGCGCTGGCCGCTCATTCACAATCACAGCCACGCTGACCTTCCTCACGCCGCCACTGGCATTGCGCACATGGCGCACCGTGCGGTCGAGTTCGAAGTTGCGTGTTGAGCGGCTGCTGAGCTTGGTGTTGGCTTCGGTTTGGCCCTTGTCCGCTTCCACCTGCGTGCTGTTGCTGGTCGTGGGGGCGGGTGGCGGCGTGTTGGCCAGCGAGCCGGGAATGCCTTCAGCAGAACGGCTAGCGGCGCGGTCTTCAGCCAACACCTCGGAGCGGGTGCGCGGGCCTTTGTCGCGGTTGTCAAAATCTTCGGTGGTGCTCTCTGACTGGGTGAAGTCCAGCGACAGGTTCACTTGCGATCGCACGTTAGCCTCGCCCACCATGGGCGAGAGGATCTGCATGATGCGCGTGCGGTAGACCTCTTCCATTTGCTGCTTGTGTTGCTCCTGGGCCGAGGTCAGCCCCAGCTTTTGTTCGTTGGCCGACTCGGTCATCAGCTTGCCCACGTTGTCCACCACCGTCACATGGTCGGGCGTGAGGTAGGGCACGCTGGAAGACACCAAATGAACGATGGCCTGCACCTGAGAGGCCGACACGGCGCGGCCCGGGTAGGGGGCCAGCACCACAGAGGCCTTGGGTGGGGTTCGGTCACGCACAAACACGCTTTGTTTGGGCGTGGCCAAATGCACGCGGGCGCTTTGCACACTGCCAATTTGCATGATGGAGCGCGCCAGCTCCTGCTCCATGGCGGCGTTCACTTTGACTTGCTCCATGAACTGGCTGGTGGTCATGGAGGACTGGTCTTTCAGACCATCGAGGCCTGTGGTGCCCCCCTTGGGCAAACCCTGCGAGGCCAGAAAAATGCGGGCCTCGTGGAATCGGTCGCTGGGCACCGTGAGTTGGCCCGTGGCCTGATCAATTTTGGGTTTGAAATCGGCCGTTCGCAACGACTCGAAGGCCGCTTGCTGGTCGGCCTCTTGCAGACCGGGCATCACGGGGCGGTAAGGTGTGACTTGCATCCAGGCATAGGTCAAGGCAAAAATCACCAACACCAACAGCATCACGATCAAAGGCAAAACGCGCCGCACCGACGGTTGTTGTAAAACTTGGCGGAAGGTGTCAGCCATGCCCAGTGTTTGCCAGGCACTCATGCCGTTGCCACCTGCCGAGCCACCACTGGTGACAGGCGTTGTGCTCAGCGCCATGCTGCCAGAGTTGGTGGGCGCAGCTGCTGCGACGGCCCCTGCGTTGGATGGCACGGTCATCAA
>JBIKHW010000012.1:0-22742 GCA_044361935.1 Limnohabitans sp.
GACCGCTGGCCCCGATCATGCTGCACTCGACCAAGGTCAGGTCGGGTGCGACTTTTTCGGCTTCGTTGGCCATGTGGGCACCAAACAGAGCCGGGGCCACTTCCATGAGCAGCATGTTCTGGCCAGGCAGCACCATGCTGGCTTGGCGCGTGCGGTTCATCAGCACGGCGTGCTGATCGGTCACGTTTTCCAGAATGTCGCTGTACAGCAGATGCGGGCGCAGTTGATCTTCGGCCTTCGCGCCCATCCAGTCGAGGATCACCTGGCCGGCACGCTGCAGCGCCGCGCTGTCGTTGCTGTGCAACTCCAGCACGCCGAACTGCCGCTCCACCGCCAAAATGCCAGGCTCGAGCGTCGGCTCGGCCTTGAGGGCCAGATCGATCACTCGCTGGATGGACAGCCCGGGGGCGATCTCGACCAGCAGTGCATTGGTGCCTTGCATCGCCACGTAGCCGCGTGCGCCCAGGGGCGAACTCATCCACGAGGAGAACTGGGGCTGCAGGTCGGTAAGCGTCAGGTAAACCCGAAGCTCAGCGGCCGGTTTGGCTGGTGGTTTAGCGGGCGCTTGGACGGACGCGGCGGCTTTTTTGCTTGTGGCCATGCGGCCTCCTTATTGAGGGCAGCCTGCGATCACTTGCCGTCGAAGGCTTTGGACACGTCAGCGTGTGGACGTGGGATGACGTGGCAAGACACCACTTCACCGATGGCACCTGCGGCTTCTGCACCGGCTTCGGTGGCGGCCTTGACGGCACCCACGTCGCCCGAGACGATGATGGCGACCAGACCGCCACCGACTTCTTTTTTGCCAACGATGTTGACGTTGGCGGCTTTGACCATGGCGTCAGCGGCGGCAAAAGCAGCAACATAACCTTTGGTTTCGATCATTCCGATGGCTTGTGACATGTGAGTCTCCTTGAGGGGTTAAAAAAGAAAGGGTTGAGGGAAAGGGTGAAGAAAAAAATACCGCTGCGTCAACGCATCGGTGTGGGGGTGTCGTAGTTGTCGAGCGAGGCGATGATGAGCGCGTCGGCCACCACACGCGGATGCGCCGGGGCAAACCACCAGGCAGCGGGTGCACCGATGGTGATCATCACGCGCTCGCCAATGCCGCAGCCCATGGGGTCAAAGCAGACCACCACGTCTTTGGGGTAGTCCAGCTGCACCTCCAGCAAGGCGCCTGGCGGCAACTCGGGCAAGCGTTTGCTGGCCACGATGCGGCCGATCACGGTTCCTGTTTTCATGTTTTTGCTCCACGGTCAATGGTGATGCCGCGCTTGCGCAGGGCCTCTTTGCCCAAAGGGGTCAGAACCGCTTTGGGATGTAAACGAACAGTCTTCACGTTGGCCGCCAAAGTCTTGAGCAGCTTTTCACCGATCACGCCTTTGAGTTCGGGCACGTCTTCGGCTGGGTGATCGTGCAACGTGCAGGTGTCGGCCTTGCATTCGCAGGCCTTGCCTTCTTTGCACGATGAACAGCAAGCCGCTGGGTCGGTGGCGGTGGTGACGGCCATGGCCGAAGTGGCGACAGCCGCTGATTTTTCGACGGACACAGCGTTTGACACGGCGCCCAGCGCAGCTGCATCCACACGCAAATCAAACCTGAGCAAACCTGTGTCGGCCATCTTCAACAAAGCCGGACTCGCCGCCAGCCGCTGAAATAACTGGGTCAAGACCGCCGTGTCTTGGGCGCTGCCCAGTCGCAAGGGAATCACCAGGGCAGAAGGCGCGAGGTTTGGGTTGCTCGCGCTCAGGTTTTGGGCAGGTGCCGCACGCGTGGGTGTGTCTGCCAGCTTGGCCTGAATGGTCGAGCGGATCTGCTGGCGCAAAGCGTCTTCGCTCATGCCGCACCTCCGGCATCGCGGATGACGGCCTCGGCCACTGCAGCGGCGGTGCGCACATCAGATGCTGTACCCGACAAATACAGCCGCCCAGCCGGGCCCATGAAGCGGCAGTCGATCAGTTTCACGTTGGCGGCTTTCTCAGCCTCGTTGGCCACCAGCAAGGCATAAGACGAGGTGGTCATCTCCATGATGTAGAGCGACTCGCCGGGCAAGAGCATGCTGCCGGCCTTGCTGCGGTTGATCAAGAAGGCGTGGTAGCCATCCACCCGGTCAATGACTTTGGAGGCCAGGATTTCGGGCTTGAGCACGCTTTTTTCGCTCACGCCCATGGCATCCAAAACGGCAGCACCGGCCGACTTGACGGACGACGAAGACTGGCCGTGGAACTCCAGATAACCAAACTGTCGCTCGACCACCAAGTTGCCGGGCTTGACGTCGTCATGCTTGAGCGCAATGTCGGTCAGCCACTCGATGTCCATGCCGGGGGCCACTTCGATCACCATGGCGGCGTCGTTGTGGCGCGGCAGGAAACCACGGGCTGTAGAGCCCAGCAAACACATCAGTTGTGGCTGCAAGCGGTCCAGAAAAATATAACTGCGCAAGGTGGACATGTCGGGCTTTCAGCGAAGGTGTTCGAGTTCTTCCTGCACGATGCGCAGGACCATGGCCTGAAGTTCAGGCGTGAGGGTGGACAGTGGTGGCGGCGAGGCGCTGGACGGCAAAGCCGCGCCGGAAGCCATGGCCCCGGCCCAGCCGCCGGGCAGTGGAAAGGCCACGCGTTTCCAGTTGACCAGCAGCTCCGGGCCGACGTTGCAGTCCACCGAGCTTTTGCCCGCGTAACCCGTGCCAATGGTGAAGGTGTAGGGCAGCCCGGTGTTGGCGCCGGTGCTGTCGTGCACGGTGGAGCCGTTGACGACCACACGGTAATAGTCGAGCGCCGCACCCCAGACCACGGCCTGCTCGGCGCTGGCCGAATGGATGCCCGAGGTATGACCTGCGCCGCTGTGCTGAAGCATGAGCCGGGCCACGTCGATGGCCTGGTCCATGTTCGGCACCACCACACAGCCCAAGATGGGTGAGAGCTTTTCCTTGAGCAGCACATGGCCCGCTTGCGGGTTGGCAATGGGACAGACCAAGGCTTGGCAGCCGACGGGCACTTGCACGCCTGAGGCCTGGGCGATTTCGTGTGCCGGGCGACCCACCACTTTGCCGTTGAATTTGCCACCGGGGAAGGCGTAATTCTGGATTTGCAGCGCCTCCGCGTCGGTGCAAACATGCGCACCTTGGCGGGCCAAGGCTTGCTGCATCTGCGAGGCAATGCTGGCGTGCAGCACGAGGACCGAGGGTGCCGAGCAGGGGCTGCCGTGGTCAAAGTTCTTGTCGACCACCACGGTTTTTGCTGCCGCCTCCAAGTCGGCGCTGGCGTCCACATAGACCGGCACATTGCCAGAACCCACACCAATGGCGGGGTTGCCCGAGCCGTAAGCCGCACGCACCATGGGCGTGCCGCCGGTGGCCAAAATCACGTCGGTGCGGGCGTCGCGCATCAGCGCCCCCGTGGCCTCAACCGTGGGGCGTGTGAGGATCTGCAGCGCATGGGCTGGGCCACCTGCTTTTTCAATGGCGGCTTGCAACTCATTTGTCACAGCGGTGCAGCAAGCCAAGGCCACCGGGTGCGGCGAGATGACCAGCGCGTTGCGCGTCATCAGGCACAGAATGGTCTTAAAAATGATGGTGGCCACCGGCGAGGTGGAGTTGGACAGGCCCACCACCACACCTGCGGGGCGGCCGATCTCGACGATGCGCAGCGCGTCGTTGCGGCGCACGCCACCCAGCGGCACCTTGTCCCAAGCGGTGGGCGTCAGCGTGCAAGCAATCTGGTTTTTCGCGATCTTGTCGGCCACCTTGCCAATGCGGCTTTCGCGCACGGCCCATTCGGCATAAAACTCGGCACGCGGCAGCAAGGCCACAGCCACTTCTTTGGCCACGCGTTTGGCCTCTTCGGGCGTCCACTGCGCCAGCACGGCCGCGGCTTGCCGGGCACGGCCCAGCAAGTCCCGGGCCTCCTGCAAAGCGGCCAGGTCGTGGTCGGCCAGGTCGATGGGAGCGCTTGAACTCATGACGGTGTGTGCTCGTGATTCAACGGCGCTGCGCCGCAGCGGCCACGGCGTTCAGGTCCACGTTTTCCAGGGCGCTGAAGATGGCTTCCACCGCTTGCTGCTCGCTCGGACTGGCTGCCTGCATGCGGGTGGTGTCGAGCAGCTGGCGCATCACCGAAGGCTGACCGCCAGCGGCAGTAGCACCGGGGTTGAGTGTGGGCACAAAGCTGCCGCAGGTCATGCGCTGACCGGCGCGGTAATGAGGGGCGTAGTCGAACACAGCGTAGTGCTGCGTGGCGCAGTTGTCCCACATGGCCACAGAGTCTTTTTCCCAGCGGAAACGGACCATGAATTCGGGTTTTTTGACCCACTCATAGAGCATGTTCAGCAAGGCCTCGGACAGGTCCATGTGCATGCCCAGCAAGCGCTTGGTCCAGATCGAGTTGACGAACAAGATCTTGCGGCCGTTGTAAGGGTGCGTGATCACCGCCGGATGGGTCATCGTGGGCGTGTTCTCGATCATCTTGCACTCTTGCTGACTGGCCAGCACCATCATGCCGCTCTTGGCCGACGCCCGTTGCGCCAAGCGTTCGTTAGCGTTGATGCGGCGGAAATGCCAAGGCAAATCGTGGTCGGCCTGCAAGCCTTCCAGCATGGTCTGCAGGCCGGGGTTGAGCGCATCGTAGGCGGCACCTGCATGCATCCACATGGTGTCTCCACCCGAGGGGGGCAAGTCGGTGATGCGCAAGATGGAGACCATGTTGGGCTTTTTGCGGAAGGTCACGTCGGTGTGCCAGCGGTCGGTCTCGGGCGCTTCGTTGCCTTGGTGCGAAATCAGCTGAATTTG
The DNA here is from genome assembly GCA_044361935.1 of Limnohabitans sp. GTDB lineage: Bacteria > Pseudomonadota > Gammaproteobacteria > Burkholderiales > Burkholderiaceae_C > Limnohabitans_A. The sequence continues at coordinate 4,787 of JBIKHW010000012.1, forward strand.
CGGGTGGCCTTCGATGTGCGGAAAGAACTCGTGCTGTTCCATCTCACCAAAGTTTTGTCCCAAGCGGATATAGGCTTCGGGCTTCAAGGCCTGCTTGCGAAAGAACACGACACCGTGTTGCCACAGCGCTTGTTTGATCTCTTCGTAAACGTCTTCAGAACGGGTGTTGTTCAGGTCAACGCCGCTGATCATGCCGCCGATGGTGGGCGTCATGGGGTCCACCTGGATGTGACGGTACTTCATTGTTTGATCTCCTTGATGTGGTTTTGCCCGTTGGCTTCATTGCCAGTGCAGCAGGCGGCGTTCGATCCAGTTCATCAGCTTCATGATCAGCACCCCGATGAGCGCCAAATCAAACAGCAGCGACCACACGCCGTTGACGTTGAATGTGGATCCCAGATAAGCCAGTTGTTGCCCGAGGCCACGTTCGGAAGCAATAACTTCTGCGCCCACCACACCCAGCAAGGCGTAGATCAGGCCCAAACGCAGGCCGGAAAAAAGCACCGGTACGGCACCTGGCAAAGTGACCCAGAAGAACATCTGCCGGCTGCTGGCGCCCAGGCTTCGCGTGAGCGTGATGTGGTCTTGGCTGACACCTCGGATACCGGCCACCGTGGTGGACAGCACGATGAAGAAAGTCAGTGACACGCCCAAGGCGATCTTGGAGCCCACGCCCAACCCGAACCACAGAATGAACAGCGGCACCAGCGCGATGCGGGGCAGCACGTTCATGGCCGCGACGTAGGGCTCACAGAAAGCTTCGAGCTTGGGCCAGGTGACAAAGGCCAGACCGGTCGCCATGGCCGCGATAGAACCAATGAAAAATGACGAAAAAACGGCCAGCAGCGTGTAACCCAGATCGCCCCAGAGCCGGGTGTTGGTGAGGTTCTCCAGCGTGAAGCCGATGATCCCCAGGGGACTGCCCAAAAAGCTCGGGTCGATGAAGCCGTTGCGTGCGCCCCATTCCCACAGGCCAAGCACCACACCGACAAACACGGCATGCTGTGCCAGCATGCGCAAGGTTTCAGCCTTCATGGTGCACCCAACCTTCTTCAAGATGTTTCCAAACCTGCGCATAGGTGCGGTGGAAGTCATCGCTGGTCTGCAGTTCACGGATGGAGCGCGGCCGCGCCAGCGGGACGGTCACATCGGCCACGATGCGCCCAGGCCTGGAGGACATCACCACCACCCTGTCGGCCAGCGCGACCGCCTCTGACAAATCGTGCGTGACGAACAGCACCGTCCGGTTACCGTCCTGACACAACTGCAGCAACAGGTCTTGCAACTGCAACTTGGTTTGTGCGTCCAATGCCCCAAAGGGCTCGTCCATCAGCAACAAAGGTGAGGGCATGGCAAAGGTGCGTGCCAGCGCCACGCGCTGGCGCATTCCGTGCGACAGCGCCTTGGGCAGTCGGTACTCAGACCCACCGAGCCCGACCTTCTTGAGCATCAATGCGGCAAGCTCCCGGGCCTCGGCGATGGGCATGCCGCGCACTTTCAGTCCAAAGGCTGCGTTGTCCAGCGCATTGAGCCAGGGAAACAGACTGTCGCGTGCCAACATGTACGCCACATCCCGGCTGCCAAGCGCTGGTTCTTGACCCGCCACCCGCAGCCGCTGGCCTTTTGGCAGATCCACCAGCCCCGCGCACAGGTTGAGCAAGGTGGTCTTGCCACAGCCACTGGGGCCAGCGAGCGCGACAAACTCCCCGGCCTTGACCTGCAAGTCCACGCCCTGCAACACCAAATGGGTGCCGTCAAAGCTCAGGTCGATGCGCTGTGCGTCGATCATGAATGTTCCCTGGAAAACTCGCTGTTGTCGACGTTCAAGGCAAGACTGCGGGTGCCATCTCCACTCTGCCCGGCAAGAGCTTGTTTTCGGTCATGGCATTGGCCACCGCCTGCATGGCAGGCACGGTGCCACGGGCCTTGAAGTTGCTGATGGTGTTGCGCAGCGCCACTTCGGCGATTTGGTCTGCATTGGGCAATTGCAGGGCAAAGGTCTTGCGCAGGACCTCCAGTGTCTTGCCGAAGTTGGCCGGGTTGGCAATGAAAGCCTCCGACAAGTCCAGCATCCTGCGGATGGCGGCCACCGTTTGGGGATTGGCCGCAGCCCAGTCGGCCTTCACAGCCATGGTGCCAGCGCCTCCCCGTGTGGCCAGCAAACTCTTGGGTCCCTGGCCCTTGCGAGGGTCCACCACCACGCGGCAGGACTTGAGCACCTCGCACATGCCATCGGTGGGCGAGAAGGTCATGATCAGGTCGACCTGACCGCGCGTGAGCGCAGGAAAGGCGGTGTCGGGCGCACCCACGGCCACAAAGGTCACGTCGTTCGCGGTCAAGCCGACATCGGCCAGCATGTCGATCACCTGAAATTCGGCGCCCGAGCCACGTTGGGTCACGCCGATTTTTTTGCCTTTGAAGGACTTGACCACACCGGGGTAGCCTTCTTTTTCAGTGGCCAGTTCGGTGTTGGTGCCGGCGGCCATAAAGAAAATCGGGTCCGTGAAGCCTGCACCGATGATGGAGATGGGTACCTTGCGAGCGACCGCTGCCGCTGCCACTTCGGTGGGCCCAAAAAACACTTCGATGTCCCCCGAGAGCATCGTTTGCAATCCGAGCGGAGCAGCCGGAATGGTGCGAAGCTCACAGCGAATACCGGCTTGCTGGCAAAAGCCTTGTTCTTGGGCCACACGCACCAGCAGATTGCCGGTGCCAGGATAGTCCTGAAAGCGCACCACAGACTGCGCCATGGCGCTGGCGCCCAGAGTCAGCGCGATGGCACCGAGGGTGGTGCGTACAAATGCAGAGGCAGAAAATTTCATGTCGTCTCCAATGTGGTTCTTTGACTTGATGACCGTCAAGCTCGGTGCCTCCGATTTAATGGCCCCCTCATGCTGCAAATTGTTTCTGATGTGACAATTTAGGGGAAAGCACTCAAAAAAACTTTTCGCCGCAGAATGAAAGACACCATGCCTTTGCCGACCATCCGTCCTTTCAATTCCGAGCAGCGCACAGTGCGCCAGCCTGCCTTTAAAGCGCTCGATGCCGACGTGTTCACCAAAGTTTGGGCAGAGAACTCCGCATTGACGGCCCGCTCCGCTAAAGCCTTGCACAGCGTGGGCGTGCTGCGCGAATGGACAGAAGGGCAAGTGGTGCTCAGTCGGGGCCAAGCCACGTCGACAGCCTTGCTGCTGGTCAAAGGGCGTTTGCGCGTGAGCGTGACCACCCCGGAAGGCGAAGAGCACTTGCTGCGCTGGATGCTGCCAGGCGAAATTTCGGGCTTGAGCTCGGTGTTTGCCGAAACCACTTACCCCGCCGATCTGGTGGCCGTGGGCACCACGCAGGTGCTGCACATCGAGCGCTTGCGCCTGATTGACTTGATCAACCGCGACCCGGCCGTGGCGGTGGATTTGCTGCGTATCCTGGGCCTGCGCATCAACCAGCTGCTGGACACACTGGCCGATCAAAGCATGCACAGTCTGGAGCAACGCGTGTGGGCAACGCTGGAGCGCATTGCCAAATTCAACAGCGTGGCCGTCCCCGACGGCGTCATGTTGCGTGTGAGTCAGTCCGACCTGGCCCAAGCCGCCTCCGCTTCGCGCCAGAGGGTCAACCAGCAGCTGCGGCACTTTCAGGAGCAGGGGTTGATTCGGTTGGGTTATCGAAACATCGTTTTGCTGCGCCGCTGAACGCCACGCATCGGTAGTCAACCACTCAAGCTCTTTTCATTGAACCAACGGCCTCCCCCATGAGGTCGCAGGCGTTCAGCCCCAGCGTTGCATGAGTTGGCGCCGGGCCGACGCTTGCACATTCACCAAACCCAGGTCCCCGCCATAGTGGGCCATCACACGGCGGTCCATCCAAGCGAACCACAGGGGCGGCAGATAAGCCACCGTGATCATGGTGGCGTAGCCTGCGGGCAATTGCGGTGCGCTCTCAAAATGCCGCAGCGCCTGGTAGCGGCGGCTGGGGTGTGCATGGTGGTCCGAATGCCTTTGCAGTTGGTATAGCAAAAGATTGCCCACCAAATGGTTGCTGTTCCAGGAGTGCTCAGGCTCGCAGCGCACGTAGCGCCCGGACGTGTCACGCTGGCGCAGCAATCCGTAATGTTCCACATAGTTAACCACCTCCAGCATCGAGCTGGCGTAGACCGCCTGCAGCAACAAAAACGGCAGCACCATCCAGCCCAGCCACCCGCAAAGGGCGCCAAACAAGAGCAGCGTCAAGCCCCAAGCCTGCAGGTTGTGGTTTTGGAGGTGCCAAACACTTTGTCCTTGCTTGTTTAAGCGCTCTTGCTCCAGCGCCCACGCTGACTGCAAGCTGCCCCACACCGAGCGCGGCAAGAAGGCCCAAAAACTTTCACCCATGCGTGCGCTGGCGGGGTCTTCCGGAGTGGCCACGCGCTTGTGATGGCCCCGGTTGTGCTCCACAAAAAAGTGGCCATAGGCACTGGGTGCCAAGGCGATTTTGGACAGCCAGCGGTCCAGCGTCTCTTTTTTGTGGCCCAGTTCATGTGCGGTGCCTATGCCAATGCCGTTGATCGCCCCCACCGTCAACACCAAGGCGGCATAGCCCAGCCAGGTCAAGGGCTGACTGACGGCGATCCAGGCACCCAACACTGTGCCGATCATTTGCAGGGGCACATAAGCCCACACCATGGCGCGGTAAAAGAGATCTTGCTCGAGTTGCGGCACCGCCGATTCAGGTGGGTTGCTGAAGTCCTCGCCCAAGACGCGGTCGAGCACGGGCAACAACACATGGATGATCAGCGGGGCCAGCAGCATGCACCACCATTGGCCACTCCAGACGAAGGCCAGCAAGGAGCTTGTGAATGTCAGGGGAATCGACGGGCTCAGCAGCCACAGCCAGCGCTTGTCTTGCCATGCCACGTCGAGTGGGATGTTTGGACTGTTCACGGCTGATGCCTGCTGAAGCGTTTCGTGCCAACAAACTCAAGGACGGTCCACATAACTTGTCTCCAAATGTGGTGCCATTGTGAGGGGTGTTTGGGCCAACGAGATGTCGCCATGGCGAGGGGTTTTTTGGGGAAAACCCTGATGCACACAAGACAGGCCGCGACACGCTTAAGCCCTTATATTGGAAACACAACATTTGGACGGGGGAATTCATGGAATTTGATTACGTGATCGTGGGCGGCGGATCGGCCGGTTGTGTGCTCGCCAGTCGCCTGAGCGAAGACCCTGCCGTGCAGGTGGCCTTGCTCGAAGCCGGGCCGCCCGACACCAGCGCCTTGATCCACTGCCCCGCAGGCATAGCGCTCATGGCCCGCACCGAAATCGTTTCGCAAGGCTTGAACACCGTGCCCCAGCCCGGCTTGAACGGCCGCATCGGTTTCCAGCCGCGTGGCCGCACGCTGGGCGGCTCCAGCTCAACCAACGCCATGGCCTACATCCGTGGCCAAGCGGTGGATTACGACACCTGGGCCCAGATGGGTTGCGCGGGTTGGTCTTGGGCAGAGGTGTTTCCCTACTTTCTCAAGGCCGAGCACAACGAGCGCATCCACAACGAATGGCATGCCCAAAACGGCCCCTTGAACGTGGCCGACCTGCAAAGCCCCAATGCGTTTTCCAAGCGCTTTGTCGAGGCTGGCATGCAAGCGGGTTTGGCGCACACCACCGACTTCAACGGCCCTACCCAAGAAGGCGTGGGCCTGTACCAAGTCACGCAGCGGGCTGGCGAGCGCTTCAGCGCCGCCAAGGCCTACCTCACGCCGAATCGGGGCCGCCCCAATTTGCATGTCATGACCGGCGTCACCGTGGACCGCGTTGGCCTGGTCGATGGCGTGGCGCGGCAGGTGCACACCCTGCAAGGCAGCAAGACCCAGACCTTGACGGCCCGCCGCGAAATCATTTTGAGCGCAGGCGCTTTCCAGTCGCCCGCCATCCTCATGCGCTCTGGCATGGGGCCTGCAGCACACTTGCAAAGCCTGGGCATCGAGGTGGTGCGCGACTTGCCGGGCGTGGGCGAAAACCTGCACGACCACCCCGACGCCGTGCTGGTGGCCGATGCGCCCGGTCACACCGATTTGATCGGCGTGTCACCCCAAGGCATGTGGCACACCTTGCAGGCCATGTGGGAATGGCGGCAGTACCGAAAAGGGCGCTTGACGACCAACTTTGCCGAGGGGGGTGCGTTTTACAAAAGCCGTCCTGACGAGGAGCACCCAGACATTCAGCTGCACTTTGTGGTGGCCAAACTGGTGGACCACGGCCGCCAACTCACGCTGGGGCATGGTTACTCTTTGCATGTGTGTTTGCTGCAACCCGACAGCCGAGGCCGTGTGCAATTGTCCGACCGCAACCCGAACAGTGCGCCGCTGATTGACCCGCAATTTTTGAGCGACCCGCGTGACCTGCAGCGCTTGCGCGACGGCGTGCGTCAAGCTCAAAACATCTTGACCCAACCTGCGCTGGCGGCGTATGGCAAAGAGTGGGCGGCATCGGCCAATGCCCGCACCGACGAACAACTCGACCACTGGATTCGCCAAAATGCCGACACGGTCTACCACCCGGTGGGCACCTGCCGCATGGGCCAGGACAACATGGCGGTGGTGGATGCGCAACTGCGCGTGCACGGCGTGGCGGGCCTGCGCGTGGTGGATGCCTCGGTCATGCCGCGCATCGTGAGTGGCAACACCAACGCGCCGACGATCATGATTGCGGAGAAGGCGGCGGATTGGATACGTGCGGCGCATTGAGGCTTTTCGTCAGGCCGCGGTTGGGTGCAAAGCTTGGTTTGATTGGTTCGGCCCTCTGTAGTTTGCAGGTGTCCAAGCTCAATCGTTAGCTTGGTCATCCTGGCCTTATTTTTTGTCATCCCGGCCTTGTTTTTTTGTCATCCCGGCCTTGAGCCGGGATCCAGAGCGCACAGCTGGCCTTTGCAAAGGGCGGCAGTCAACACTGGATCCCGGGTCTTCGCCCTGGATGACAAACACGAGGACAGTACGGATGTTTAAAGTTCATCAGGTCAGATCAATGAGCACTCAAATTTGAACCTGCCCCCCACCGATGAGCAAAACCAGCCATCCGCGACGTCAGCGTCAGCGCGACGGAACAGGGCTAGCCCCTGCTGGTCCTTTGCCCAAAGCTGCTTCCCGACCGCCGAATCGGGCGACCAGTGCGTCTTGATCGGCCTTGGCGCGCTGGTCGGTGACTTCTGGGTCAAGCATTTGATTCAGGAGCGATGCCATGTGTTCACGGATCGGCCGATGGCCATCGTGCGCAGCAAGGTTCAGGGTTTGACCCGGATCGGCCGCCATGTCAAACAATTCCGGCTCGTAGCCCACGTAGTGGTGATACGCCCACTGGCCTTGTCGCACCAGATAAGCTGCGCTGGGTGAGCCCACGGCGTGGTATTCGCTGAAGCCGATGCGTTCTGGATCATCTTTCTCATGGGCGATGGCCACCAGCGATCGGCCCGGTAGCAGAGGGTCTGCAGGCAGGTTCGCGTTGTCGAGGACGGTTGGGGCAATATCGACCAAGTTGACTTGGGTCGCGCAGACTTTGCCCTGCGGTATGCCCGGCCCAGCCAAGATCAAAGGGATATGGGTGGCTTCGCGGTAGAGCGTCGATTTATTCCACATCCCACGCACGCCTTGGTTGTCGCCATGATCGCTGCTCATGATCACTCGGGTGGATGCTTGCAAACCGGTTTGCCCCAGCGATTGCAGGACTTTTCCGATTTGCTCGTCAATGAAGCAGGTCAACGCGTAATAACAAGCCAAAGCCAAACGGCGCCGCTCTGGCGTTCTCAACTCATCATCAGCATTTGAAAAATCGGCATGCCGCTGCACCCACGGGTGGCGCTGGTAGCCGCTCAGCGGATGGAGCCGTGGTTCGGCAATGGCATCCATGTCGATGGCATCCAGGTAGCGTTGGGGCACGACCAAAGGGAAATGTGGCGCTACGAAACCGACGAACAAGGTCCACGGCGCGGCATCTTTTTCGGCGGCTTTGTCATGCAGCCACTGCGATGCGTGTTCTGCCGAGGCGATGTCATACTGGTTGTAGCTGGACTCCCCAGCACCGAGTTCGGTGAACAGCCGCGATGGGCGGGACGAGCTGGGCAAGGGGTTGCGCACCGAGCCCCAGACCTGACCGATGCCGTCGGCCAAATGCAAGGGATCATGCTGCTCGGAAAAGCCGGTGGATGCACTGGCATTTGCATAGTGAAGCTTGCCAATAGATTCCACCCGTTGCCCGGCTTTTTGCAGCGCATGTGCCCAAGACGGCACTCGGCCGTCGTAGCCCATGGCGTTGTCCCAATAACCAATGTTGTGCACCCATTGCCCTGTTGCCAATGCAGCGCGGGCAGGTACGCAGATGGGCGAGGGCGTCAGCGCTTGCGTGAAGCGCGTACCGCGTGCAGCAAGCGCATCCAAATGCGGGGTCTTGACAAATGGATGCCCAGCACAGCCCAACGCATTCGCGTCTTGTTCGTCGGTGAGCAAGATGAGGGTATTGAGGTGCTGATGGCGCATGACGGCGAACTACTTTCGCTTATGCCAGCGATAGAAGCGATGATACAAACCGCTGAGGATCTATCAGCATGACGTTGTGATGCCCCTCGACCTCGGCATACTTGAAGCGGCTGTCTTTTTGGATGTCGGTCGCAATGGTCTTGAATAACGCATTGGGGTTGAGGGTGCACTTCAAGTAACTGCGTCGCACTGCCTCGACCATCGGGTCGCCCTGCACAGTTTCGGTGAAACTCAAGGCAGCCTGTGGTGTTAACCTGGGTCGCGCAAAGGCAACCAGTGCTGGATCGGTCAGCCCCCAAAGCGTGCCCCAGAGGCTCTCTGGCCTTACCGCTTCCGTCGCACTTTGTGCGGCTAGCTTTTCATAGGCTGCTTTGACTGGTGGTGGTACGAAACTCGCGAGTGACTGCCCTTGCATTGGCACCAAAGCGTCAAGATAAATGGCGTGGGCAACGCGGCCGGTGCGTGCAGCGAGCACGCCAGAAACGACACATCCAGCGTAGGAATGGCCTACCAAGACTACATCTCGCAAGTCTTCCATCATCAGGTGTGAAACGATATCTTGCACATGCACAGCCAAGCCGCTCGTTCCTGCCGCAACATGGCTTCGCTCGCCAAGTCCTGACAGGGTGGGCGCAGTGACCGTATGCCCAGCTTGGCGCAGCAGGGGAATGGCCTTAGACCAAGCCCATGCACCATGCCAAGCTCCATGCACGAGCACATAGTGTCTTGGCTTCACAGGTGAGCCTGCTTTTGGGGTAGTACTGCAGGCTTGTAGCGCCAGTGCGGCGGTTGCGGCTCCTAAAAGAGCGGTGCGGCGTTCTAACTTCATGGCATGTCTCCTTTGTGAAAGATCAAGCTGGGCCAACAGGCTCAGGTAGTGGGGTACGAATGTCGTTAGGGCGGCTCATCAGCCGCTGCATCAACTCATCACGCAATCCCAGGTGGTGTGGATCATCAAAGCGATTGATGCATTCGTGGGGATCGTTGCGCAGGTCATACAGCTCGCCCGTGCCGCTGCCAAGCTCGACGGTGAGCTTGGCGCTGCGCGTGCGCACCGTGCGCAAGTCCAAAGCGACGCCGCAGCGCGATGGTCCGAGACGCCATTCGTTGTAAGCGTGATCGCGCTGAGCCTGGGGCGCGTGTGCCAGCATTGAGCGCAAGCTCTTGCTATGCACGGCAGAGGGTACAGTTGTCGACGCATAGTCACCAAAGGTGGCTGCCAGATCAATGGTGGAGACGGGCTCATCGATCTTTTGATCGGCAGCAATGCCGGGGCCGCGCATGATCAAACCGACGCGCAGCAGCCCTTCGTAATGCATCGGGCCTTTGAGCATGAGGCCATGATCGCCCAGAAATTCACCGTGGTCAGAAGTGAAAACAACGAGCGTGTTGTCAGCCAAGCCAGCATCATCGAGCGCAGACAAAATGCGTCCCACTTGGTGGTCCACCAAAGAAATCATGCCGTAGTAATTGGCAGTGATTTCTCGCAACTGCGCATCGGTTTGTGGGGGCATGCGCGAATATTCCTCACGCACTTTTCGGCTTTCTGGTGTGCCACCGGGCGTGTTTTCAAGTGCGGCTCTGTGCCACCAGGGGCGTTTGTCCAAATCTCGAAGCCGATGCGGTGGCAGATCCACCTCATCTGGGCGATGCATCCAACACCAGGGCGCAGGTGCATCAAAAGGGTGATGGGGGTCTGCCATCGACACCCACGCGCAAAACGGCTGTGCTGTCGCTTGGGCATCGGTGGCTTCTCGCTGACGCCGCCCCTGCTCAGCGATGTACGCGACCGTGCGATCCCCCACCCAAGTGCTGTTGTGCCAAGCCGTGGGCAGGCCGCTGTTGTGCGTTTGTGCAGCCTGCGTTTGCGGGTCAAGACGCTGGCTGTAAAGGGCGTTTTTCATGGCCCCCAAGCCATCCCGGTGATACCAGCGCTCGTAATGCAAGCCGCCGGGGCTGGCCTCGGGCAGCCAATAGTTGTGCCCCAACTGCATCAACTCGACCTGTTCAAAGCCCATGTAGGGGCCGTACCAATCGTCTGCGAACAAATGCGAACTGGGAATGTTCTCGCAGCGGCCGGTTGGACGGTTGGCGTAGGAGTGGTTGCTCGAAAAATGCGCCTTGCCGATGAATCGCGTGTCGTAGCCTGCTTTGCTCAGTGATCCGGCAAAGCCTCCGGCCGCGATGGACTCGTCAAGGTCGATGCCGTTGTCGTGCACCCCACTCGTCAGCGGCAGCATACCGGTCAAGATGGCGCTTCTTGAGGGCATACACACCACATTGGGTGTGATGCATTGGGTGAATCGCGTGCCTTGCCGGGCCAGCAAATCAAGATGCGGTGTGCGCACCCTGCGCCCTTCGAATCCAAAGCAATCAGCGCGGTGCTGATCGCTCATGATCAGCAAAATGTTAGGTCGTTTCAAATCGTGTCACCCAAGTTTGCAAATGGACGTGCATCAGTTGTCAGCGGTGTATCCCGTGGCTTTGATGACAGGGCCCCAGCGTTCAAAATCTTGTTTGAGATGGCGAGCCAAATCAGAAGAAGACTTGACGTCAGAATCAAACTCCAGCTTTTCAATGGCAGCGATCAAGCGCGGGCTGCGCGCCGCAGCAACAATCGCGGCTTCCAGTTCAAGTTGAACCACTTTCGGTGTTTTGCTCGACGCAAAAAACGCAAACACCTCAGTCAGCTGTAATTCGGGGTAGCCCTGCTCTTTGAAAGTGAGCACGCCCGGCAGCCCCGGTAAGGCCTTGTCGCCGCTGAAGCCAAGAATTCGAAGTTTGCCGGACTTGTGATGCGTGACCAAGTTGGGCAGCGTCGTGGCGAGTGAGGGAATCGTTCCGCCCAACACATCCGTCATCGCGGCTGCACCACCGCGATAGGGCACATGCTGAAAATCGATGCCAGCCTTGCGCCCAAACATCACACCCATGAAGTGCATGGCCGTGCCCGCACCCGGCGTGCCGTAACTGGCTTTGCCAGGGTTGGCCTTGGCCCAATCCACAAACTCCTGGATTGTTTTGGCGGGTGTGCCCGGCCCGACCCCCAAAGCAAACTGGAAAGAACACACGCTGGCCAGCGGTGCAAGATCACCCATCGCATAACGCAGCTTGGGATAGACGTGCGGGAAGATCGTCGCATTGCCCCCTGGCATCATCACAATCGTGCTGCCGTCGGCGGGTGCGGCCAGCATGGCCTCGGTGGCCAATTGCCCAGCGGCACCCGTGCGGTTTTCTACGATCACGTTGTAGCCTGCGGCGCGAAGTTCCTCACCGACTTGGCGTGCCACCACATCCACAGCGCCCCCGGCGGGGTAACCTACGAGGATTTTCAAGGGTTTGCCTTGCGCGAAGGCCAGGCTGGGCGAGAAACCTGCGAAAACGCTGGTTCCGATGTAGGTCAGGCAGTGGCGACGATTCAACATGATGATCCTTTCAAGGAGGCTGCAATCAGCATTGGATGTGGGCATATTTGCGGTGAAGGCCCTGTGCGAATAAAACGATCATGTGCCGTGCTTGTGCCTGCTTCAGTATCTTCGGGAACAATACAGGGATGACCCCTAATCAACTGCATTCCAGTGATCGCTTCGCGGCAGAACTTTTGCAAAGCCGTCAATTGGGCCGCAAGTTTGCAAATGCCCTGGCGCAATCGATGGCCCTCAAGAGCAGACCGCTGCACCGCTTTGAAGTTGGCGTCAGCTTGTTCAAAGCGGGCGATCGTGTGACGCAACTGCCTTTCGTCATGAGCGGTCGGCTCGATGCTGTGGTGCATGTGCCGGGCGTCCAAGGCAGTCAAATCGTTCCCATCACGTTTCGCGCGGGTGAAATGGCTTTTCTGTCTTATCTGTTCAACCAGCTGCCCAGTGGCAGCGACTTGGTGGTGGCAGAACCCAGCACCATTCAATGGCTGCCGCTGAAAGACATCGAGGCTTGTCTGCTGAACGATCAGGGTTTGCTGCTTGTGCTGGTGCGTTTTCTCGGTCAGCGTCTGCGGGAGGTGCAGGCGCGTGAGCGCAGTTGGGCTTCGAGAGGCGTGCAGCACCGGCTTTGTGCCGGTTTGGCACGCATGGCGGCTGATTTGCCCAACCGCTCCGACGGGCGCACCGTCGTTGTCGCGACGCATGAGCAGATAGCGGCCAGCTGCGGCATCAGCCGCCCGAAGGCTTCCATTGCCCTCAAAGCGCTGGAAGGCGATGGCGTTTTGAAGCTGGGTCGCGGCTGGATCGAGGTGTTGAATTTACGAGGCTTGATCGACGGGGCTGGTTAGCAGGCGCCAGAACTGGCTGCTGTTGATGCAATGGTATTTTGAAGGCATTCTTTGAGGACCAGCGCCCCAAAATTCTTCCGAGTCTCAAACCGGCGATCGCGTCTTGAGCTAATCACGCAGTACTGCGTTCATGCGGGTTTTCAAGCCAGGGCCGCCTGCGCGAAAGGCGGCCAGCACGTCACGGTCAAGCCGTATGGTGGTGGATTCCTTGTTACTGCCTGTGAAGCGTCCGCGTTGTCGGCGGTAAGCCTCGATGCGCGTCTGCATTTCGGCTCGCGTCAGCGGTCAATCGTCTTCATCTTCGCCGTTTTTTAACACAGGGTGTATTGATTTGGAGTCGTTTCAAAGGCAATAAAAATCAAGACCTTGAGAACTGGTTTACGGTTGTATACCGAGTTTGTGGGTTCACTCGGTTTGCTGAATAGCGAAGAGGTTCAGTAGAAACCCTTAAGTGACTTGACTTTGAAGTTGATCAGAATAAAAATGAAAGCGCTTTCAGAAGGGGTTTTCATGAGAAAAGCAACAATTTCTTGGCTTTGCGCCATGTTCATGGGTACGGCCTCAGCCCAAAAAACAAGCATCACGGTGGCCGCATTTCCTGCCGTTGATGACATCGTCAAAGCAGCCCTGCAGGAGTGGCAAAAGAAAAACCCCCATGTGGAAGTGAAGGTGGTCGGCCGCGAGTATGCAGACCACCACACTGCAATGACGACCGCATTGGCAACATCGTCAGGACTGCCCGATGTCATGACCATTGAATATGGCTACTTGGGACGATTTGCCCAAAGTGGAGGTCTCGAAGATTTGGCAAAAGCACCGTACCAAATTGGCCAGAATGCATCCAAAATGGTGTCCTATGCTGTGGCTCAAGGTCGCTCAGCCACCCATGGGCAAGTGGCTGTGCCGACAGACATTGGGCCAGGGGCCATGTTCTACAGACATGATGTGTTGACCAAGGCCAAGGTCAAAGAATCAGACCTGACTCAATCATGGGAAAGCTTCATCGAAAGCGGACAAAAAATCAAGAAAGTAAGTGGCGCTTATTTGGTGGCCCATGCCCGTGATGTCAAAGACATTGTGATCAGGACGGGAATCCCCGCAGGCCATGGTGTTTACTTTGATGACCAAGGCAAGTCCGTCATTGACACCTCACCCCGATTCAAACGCGGTTTTGAGATCGCTCAACAAATCAGAGCGCAGGGCCTGGACGCCAAAATCAACACGTGGTCGAACGAATGGGGCGAGTCCCTCAAACGCGGTACGGTGTCTGTGCAGATGATGGGCGCTTGGTTGGGGGGGCACTTGCAAAATTGGTTGGCCCCCAACACCAGTGGGCTTTGGCGCTCTACGGTGCTCCCTGAGCGGATTGCCACCTCATGGGGTGGTACCTTTTATGCCATTCCGAAAAAAGCGGTGAACAAGGAATTGGCTTGGGATTTGATCCAGCACTTGACCTTGAACAGCAAGCAACAACAAATGGCGTTTGAGAAATTCAATGCATTTCCAGCCCTGATCGAAGCGCAAAACGGAGAATTTTTCAACCAACCCGTGGCGTTTTTGGGTGGGCAAAAAGCCAGACTCGAATGGAAAAATACAGCTGCCCAAATCAAACCCACCATGGTTTTTAAGCACGACAGCGTTGCTGAAGAAATTGTCAACGCCGAAATGGATTTGGTTTTGACCAAAAACAAACCCATTGACCAAGCGCTCAAAGACGCACACCGTTTGGTACAAAGACGAGCAAGCCGTTGATGAAGCCCTTGCTGACACCCGCGCTGGCACCTTATGTGCTGATCAGCCCATTTCTGTTGCTGTTCTTGGTATTCGGACTGTTTCCCATTGTTTTTTCCTTCGTGTTGATGTTTCACATGTGGGATCCTGTACAGGGACTCGGTTCCATGGAATTTGTGGGACTGGAAAATCTGATGTTTGCCATTGAGGACCCCTTGGTGTGGACCTCCTTGGGCAACACCTTGTGGATGGCTCTCGCATCAGGCATGCCGCAACACCTTGTTGCCATTCCCTTGGCTTATTTGATCAACGAAAAAATGGGGCGCTGGCGCAACGTCGCCATGGGCGCGTATTTCCTGCCCTACATTACCTCGACGGTGGCAATCGCCATCATGTTCAGCACCTTGTTCTCAACCGACTACGGCATGGTCAATGTCGCCTTGGCTGAAATGGCGAAATGGCCATGGCTGAGCGCGGTGATGCCAGAGCAAAACATCGATTGGCTGGGTAGTCCAGAAGCGATCAAACCAGTGGTCTCCGCCGTGGTCTTCTGGCGCTACTTGGGATTCAATGTGATCTTGTACGTCGCGGCAATGCAAAGTATTCCGCGTGACTTGTACGAAGCTGCACGCATGGATGGCGCCAAAAACTGGCAACAGTTTTGGTACATCACTTTGCCCCAGCTCAAGCCCATGATGTTCTTTGGAGTCACCTTGACCATCATTGGGGGGCTGCAGCTGTTTGAAGAGCCATTCATATTGACGGGTGGAAAAGGTGGCCCCGAATATGCCGGCATGACCACTGCCATGTACATGTATCGAACGGCGTTTGATTTCAATGACTTTGGTTTGGCCAGCGCGATTTCGTGGATGCTGTTCGTCATCATTTTGGTCATGACATTGGTCACGAACAAAGCGTTTAAAAACAAAGAAGGTCAAGCATGAGCCAAACCATGTCAGATGCCAATTCCACTATGGGTGTCATGGGGTGGATATTCATCGTGCTGGGCGCTTTGTTGATGTTGGGCCCGTTTTATTTCATGTTCGTGTTTGCAACGCAATCGCGAGCGGACATTTTCAGTGTTCCACCCCCTTTGTTTTTTAGCGATCACTTCTTCGACAACATGAAAGTTTTGATGGCCAAAATTCCATTTTGGAAAAACCTGGGGTGGTCGCTGTATGTGGGCTTGATGGGGACGGCGCTGACTCTGCTGTTTTGCTCCATGGCGGGTTTTGCTTTTGCGGTCTACGAATTCCGCTACAAAAAGCATCTGTTTGCACTGGTCATGGGCACGATGCTGGTGCCATCGTTTTTGGGCATGATCCCCACCTTCTTGATCATGGATGCGCTCAACTGGATCGACCAACCCCGAGCGTTGTATCTGCCGGGTGCTGCCCCCGCCATGGGCATTTTCTTGATGCGCCAATACATCAATTCGGCCATTCCTAAAGAGCTGATTGAAGCGGCCCGCATGGACAACTGTGGTGAATTCAGAATTTACTGGAGTGTGGTCGTGCCTTTGCTGGGACCGGCATTTGGCACGCTGGGCCTTATCGCATTCATTGCCTCGTGGAATAACTTCATTGGCCCCTTGGTCGTGATGCGTTCACCCGAGATGTACACCTTTCCTTTGGCGCTGCGAAGCGTGCAAAGCCCAGTCGACACCGAATGGGGTGCATTGATGGCTGGATCGGCTATCGCGGTGATCCCCTTGTTGATCATTTTCATTTTCTCTTCGCGCAGGCTGATCGAAGGCCTGACCTCAGGTGCCGTGCGCGGCTAAAACAACCCCTTTGAACATGAGTACCATGACCGTCTTTCGCGACCATTTCCCCCGAGACTTCAAGTGGGGTGTCGCCACATCCTCTTTTCAAATTGAAGGCGCGCACGACCGAGATGGCAAGGGCCCATCCATCTGGGACACCTTTTGTGCCGTGGATGGAAAAATTGCAGATGCCAGCAACGGTCATGTGGCTTGCGAGCATTACGAGCGGTGGCTTGAAGACGTTGAGTTGATCACCCGCTTGGGTGTCAATGCTTATCGATTTTCGATGTCCTGGCCACGCGTACAGCCCGATGGCCAAGGCGCTTGGAATGAAGCAGGCTTTGCCTTTTATGACCAGTTGATATCGGCTCTTGCCCAGCGCGGGATTGAATTGCACCTAACACTGAACCATTGGGACTTGCCGCAGTCACTGCAAGACCAAGGCGGCTGGGCTAACCGTGAGGTCTGCACATATTTCACACGCTACGCCACCGAAGTGGCGCGCAGATTTGGCCACCGCGTGCACAGCATTTGCACGCACAACGAGCCATGGGTTATCGCTATTTTGGGATACGAGCAAGGGATTTTTGCGCCAGGCATTCAGTCCAGAAAACAAGCCTTGAAAGCGGTGCACCATTTGTTGCTCAGCCATGGCATGGCGTTGCAAGCCATGCGTGGCTTGGGGCTGGCCACCGCCATGGGAATTGTGCTGAACCTGTCACCCATTTACCCTGCCAGTGATGACCCCCAAGACGTGGCCAAGGCAAAACTGGACGATGGCCTGATCCTGCGCCTGTACATGGATGCATTGTTCAAAGGCGTCTACCCACAGGATGTGATTGAGCATTTGGGTGCCGATGCGCTGCCCGTGCACCCAGGTGATTTGGCAATCATTTCACAGCCTAACGATTTTTTGGGCGTCAATTACTACACCCGCAATTTTTCTTCGAATGGCAACCCCTGGGATGTGGCCAGCACCGGCAACATCGTGACCGACATGGGTTGGGAGGTTTACCCCCAAGGTCTGACCGAATTGTTGTGCCGCTTACACAAAGACTACCAACCTCAAAAGCTTTGGGTCACAGAAAACGGTGCAGCCTTCAAAGACCAACTGGTCAATGGTGTTGTGGACGACGCTCAGCGAGTGGCCTACATCCGCGACCACATTGCAGCCACACACAACGCCATGGCGAAAGGCGTACCGGTGGGTGCTTACTTTGCCTGGAGCCTGATGGACAACTTTGAATGGGCCAGTGGCTACGCCAAGCGCTTTGGACTGGTTCATGTGGACTTTGAGACACAACAACGGACCTTCAAAAACAGTGCCCTTTGGTATCAAAACTTTTTAAGTGGGAAATAACGTGGCATCGATCGAACTCAAAGGTGTCACCAAACACTTTGGTGACACCGTGGTCATTCCTGGCTTGGATTTGCAAGTTCAGGATGGCGAATTCATGGTGTTTGTAGGCCCATCGGGCTGCGGTAAATCCACCATGCTGCGCATGATTGCCGGTCTTGAAGCCATGACCGGCGGGAGTATCCAAATCGGTGACGAAAACGTCAGCAACAAAGGCCCTTCCGAACGTGGTGCTGCGATGGTTTTTCAAAGTTATGCGCTATACCCGCACATGACCGTGGAAGAAAACATGGGCTTTGGCTTGCGCATGTCGGGCACCTCTAAATCAGAAACCGC
>JBIKHW010000187.1:0-6724 GCA_044361935.1 Limnohabitans sp.
TCAGGGTGTGAAAGCTGCTGTGTACACCTTCATGTCCCACATCATTTAGGAGATTCACTATGTGGAGAATTTGGCGACTTTACGACCCTTTGCGTGCCATGGTACTGCAGGGTATTTTCTTGTTTGGCCTGGCCGCGATGATTCACCTCATCTTGCTCAGCACCAACAAATTCAACTGGCTCGACGGCGCGAAAAAGCCCGTAGCAGCATCGGCGCAAAACTCGCCGCTGCCCGCTGCTGTTGCTTCGCTCCCAGCGCCCAAGTCCTGATCCAGGACTTGCCGTCCAGGTGCTGACATTGAAATCTACTCAATGCAGCACCTGTTCATCCACTGAAAGCAGGAGGACCCAACCATGGCCATGCTGAATTTTGAGAAAAAGTACCGTGTTCGCGGTGGTACCCTGCTGGGTGGTGATTTGTTCGACTTTTGGGTCGGCCCGTTTTACGTCGGTTTTTTCGGCGTCACAACCCTTTTCTTTTCGTTCCTGGGCACGGCGCTCATTTTGTGGGGTGCCTCACAAGGCCCGACCTGGAACATTTGGCAGATCAGCATTGCACCGCCTGATCTGTCGTATGGCTTGCGATTTGCACCCCTGATGGAAGGCGGCCTGTGGCAGCTCATCACGGTGTGTGCCATTGGCGCCTTCGGCTCGTGGATGATGCGCGAGGTCGAAATCTGTCGCAAGCTCGGCATGGGCTTTCATGTGCCTGTGGCCTTCGGTGTGGCCATCTCGGCTTATGTCACTTTGGTGGTGGTGCGGCCGGTGCTCATGGGCGCATGGGGACACGGTTTCCCATACGGCATCTATAGCCACCTGGACTGGGTCTCCAACGTCGGTTACCAGTACCTGCACTTTCACTACAACCCGGCACACATGATCGCCGTGAGTTTCTTCTTTGCCAGCGTTTTTGCCTTGTCGCTGCACGGTGGCCTGGTTCTTTCTTCCACCAACCCCACACCGGGCACCGTGGTCAAGACACCCGAGCACGAAGACACCTTCTTCCGCGACTTCATCGGTTATTCGGTGGGCACATTGGGTATCCACCGAGTCGGCCTGTTCCTGGCATTGGCGGCTGTTTTGTTCAGCGCCCTGTGCATCGTGCTCAGCGGCCCCTTCTGGAGCCGTGGCTGGCCCGAGTGGTGGAGCTGGTGGCTGAACCTGCCAATCTGGTCTCAGTGGCCTGTGTGAGTCGGATGACAAAACCCATCCGAATCTAAAGAATAGAGGAGTACCTTCAATGGCCGATTATCAAAACCTGTTCACCACGGTGCAAGCCGTGGGTCCAGTGCACCACGGGGTGGAACTGGGTCACGGCAACAGTCCGCGCACCGGACAACCTGTGATCAATTACTGGATCGGCAAGCTGGGCAACGCCCAGCTGGGCCCGATCTACCTGGGGGGGCTGGGTTTGGCCTCGTTGGTGTGTGGCTTGATCGCCTTCACCTTGATCGGCATGAACATGCTGGCCTCTGTCAACTACGACCCGATTCAGTTTGTGCGCCAGTTGTTCTGG
This sequence comes from Limnohabitans sp., assembly GCA_044361935.1. Lineage (GTDB taxonomy): Bacteria > Pseudomonadota > Gammaproteobacteria > Burkholderiales > Burkholderiaceae_C > Limnohabitans_A. Next base: position 1,516 of record JBIKHW010000187.1, read on the forward strand.
TTATCGCTGGAGCCGCCACCCCCAAGTTACGGCCTGAGTTTGCCGCCGCTCAACCAAGGCGGCTGGTTCCTCATCGTCGGTCTGTTCCTCACCGCGTCCATCATGTTCTGGTGGGCCCGCACTTACCGACGCGCGGTTGAGCTGGGCATGGGCCTGCACATTGCATGGGCGTTTGCCGCAGCCATTTGGTTGTTCTTGGTGCTGGGTTTGATCCGCCCCATCTTGATGGGTTCCTGGGGTGAGGCCGTGCCTTATGGCATCTTCTCCCACCTGGACTGGACGGCGGCCTTTTCGCTGCGCTACGGCAACCTGTTCTACAACCCGTTCCACGCGCTGTCCATCGTGTTCCTTTATGGCTCAGCCTTGTTGTTTGCCATGCACGGCGCCACCATTTTGGCTGTGACCCGTTACGGCGGTGAGCGCGAGATCGAGCAGATCACCGATCGCGGTACCGCCTCTGAACGTGCGGCTTTGTTCTGGCGCTGGACCATGGGCTTCAACGCGACCATGGAATCGATTCATCGTTGGGCTTGGTGGTTCGCCGTCCTGTGCCCCATCACTGGCGGCATCGGCATCTTGCTGACCGGCACTGTGGTCGACAACTGGTACCTGTGGGCCATCAAGCATGGCGTGGCGCCACCGTACCCCGAAATTTTTCCAGCGATGGCTGACCCCGCGCTGAGCACAGGAGTCAAGCCATGAACCCGAAAACCACACACCAATCCACTTGGATGGCCCGCATGGCCAAAGGCTTGGGCCTGGCACTGGTCGGCCTCGTGCTGGCCGGTTGTGAACGCCCGATTCCCGAATCGGTGCAAAGCGGCTACCGGGGCACCGGCATGGCGCAGGTCTATAACGCCCGTCTGCTCGAAGTCAAAACCGAAAAGAACCAGCCACCTGTGGCCATTCCATCGGCCGGTTCTGACGGGCCCAAAGCCTCGCAGGTCTACAAGAACGTCAAGGTCCTGGGTGACCTGAGCGTGGGTGATTTCAACCGCCTGATGGTCTCCATGACCAGCTGGGTGGCGCCCAACGAGGGCTGCGCTTATTGCCATGCCTTGCCCAACTTTGAAGACGACAGCAAATACACCAAGGTTGTCGCGCGGCGCATGGTCGAGATGACCCAGCACATCAACGCCGACTGGCAGCCGCACGTCGCCCAGACCGGGGTGACCTGCTACACCTGCCACCGTGGCGAGCCGGTGCCCAGCGCCATTTGGTTCAAGTCCAACCCGCAGCCTTATGGTTCGAACTTCATGGGCGACAAGGCCGGACAAAACGAGCCTTCGCCCGTGGTCAATTTGTCATCGCTGCCCAACGACCCGTTCACCCCGTTTTTGCTGGACAAGCAAAACATCCGTGTGAACGGCCCTACGGCGCTGCCCTCGGGCAACCGCCAGTCGATCAAGCAAGCCGAGTGGACCTATGGCCTGATGACGCACATGTCGACCTCGCTGGGTGTCAACTGTACCTATTGCCACAACACGCAGTCCTTCCAGAACTGGGAAAACAGCCCACCACAACGCGTGACCGCCTGGCATGGCATCCGCATGGCGCGGGACCTGAACTTGACCTTCATGGAGCCTTTGACCGAAGTCTTCCCGGCGCACCGCAAGGGCCCCATGGGTGACGTGGCCAAGATGAACTGTGCGACTTGCCACCAAGGGGCTTATAAGCCGCTGAACGGCGCGCCCATGGCCAAAGACTTCCCTGAGTTGCTCAAACCTGCTTTGGCTGCGTCCAAAGTGGCGGCCAAGTAGTTCGCCCCACCTTGACTTGATGACCGGACCCCGTCATGGAAGCCCTCACACCCCTTCATGACCCGCTGTCCGGCGTGGTGGTGGTGTTGCTTGCCGATTTTTTGCGGCAGCACCAGGGCTGGGGTTGGTTGCGTCTGGTGGCCGGGGCCACGCCCTACAAGGACGTGCCCGGCCTGACCATGGTCAAGGTCATGGGCAGTGGCCATGGCGGTGGCTTCAGCTTGCGCCCCAGTGCCACGCACCAGGGCCTGATCTGCACCTTCAGCCACCTCGATTTGGCCCTGAAGTTTCTGGACAGTCCTGCGGTGCAGGCCTACCGCAGCCGCGCCCGCGAGTGCTGGATGGGTGTGTTATCCGTGCAATCGGCCCGGGGACATTGGGACAAACAAGCCTGGCAAGCGAGCAGCGCACAAGCGCTGGGCATGTCCAGCACACAGGCCGAGCCGGGCCTGAGCCTGGATGGCTTGCCACACAGTGGACCCTTTGCCGTGCTCACCCGCGCCAGCATCGTGCCCACCAAGGCCATGGCTTTTTGGCGTTACGCCCCGGCCGCACAAGCCGACCTGGGCCAAGCCCCCGGTTGTCTGTTGGCCATGGGCCTGGGCGAAGCGCCTTTGGTCCGCCAATGCACTTTCAGCCTGTGGCAGGACACAGCCGCCATGCTGCAGTACGCCCGCCAAGGCGCTCACCAGGTGGCCAGTGCAGCTGCTTACAAGCACCAGTTTTTTTCTGAATCGCTTTTTGTGCGCATGCAGGTGCTGCAGATGGCCGGTGTCTGGCAAGGCCGCAGTTTCGATGCGCCCGCCAAGGCCGTTCAGAGCACGGCCCCAGCCGATGCAGCGCTGGCCGACAGCCGCCTGGCTGGTGTGCCCAGCCTGGAGGTCAGCCATGTCTGAGCACCACGTCGTCATCGTCGGCGCGGGCATGGGCGGCTTGTGCAGCGCGATCGCGCTCGCGCATCAAGGGCTCGATGTCACCGTGGTCGAAGCCTCGGGTGCGCCCGGTGGCAAGGTGCACAGCCGCGAGGTGAACGGCGCTCACATCGACAGTGGCCCCACCGTGTTCACCATGCGCTGGGTGTTCGACGACTTGCTGCGCAGCGTGGGCACCAGCGTCGAGGCCGAGATGCGCATCACGCCGCTGCAGGTGCTCGCTCGCCACTTTTGGCCCGATGGCAGTCAGCTTGATTTGTCGGCCGACGCGCGTGAGAGCGAAGCCGCTATTGCTTCATGGTCGGGTGGCGACGAAGCCCGACGCTTTCGGGATTTTTGCAAAACCACGCGCCAGCTCTACGCCACGCTTGAAGGCCCCATGATCCGCGCCCAACGCCCCAGCATGGGCGGCTTCATGGGCGACTTGGGGTTCAAAGGCTTGGGTGTCTTGGCCCAGCTTGGCCCCATGCGCAGCCTGTGGCAGCAGCTGGGTCACCAGTTTTCAGACCCGCGTTTGCGCCAGCTGTTTGCCCGATACGCCACCTACTGCGGTTCATCGCCCTGGCAGTCGCCTGCCACCCTCATGCTGATTGCCCAGGTTGAGATGGACGGGGTCTGGTCGGTTGAAGGCGGCATGGTCGGTATGGCCCAGGCACTGGCCCGTGTGGCCCGCCGCCGTGGCGCGGTGTTCCGCTACCACAGCACCTGCCAGCGCATTGAGCAGCGCCAAGGCCGCGTGTGTGGTGTGCACCTGCAGTCGGGTGAATTTTTGCCAGCCGACCGCGTTATTTTTAATGGCGATGCCGCCGCTTTGCGCCAAGGCTTGTTGGGCGACGATGTGCGCCGCGCTGTGCCAACAGACGCGCCGCCTCGCTCCCTGTCGGCCTTGACCTGGTCCATGAATACACCCGCTGAAGGCGTGGCGCTGGACCGGCACAACGTGTTTTTCCAAAGCACTTACGCCAGCGAGTTCGATGACATCTTTGAGCGCCAGCGCTTGCCCGAGCAGCCCACGGTCTATGTCTGTGCACAAGACCGACCCGCTGCGTTGCCGCACGGCCAAGCCGAGCGCCTGTTTTGTTTGGTCAACGCCCCCGCCTGCGGTGATGGCAGCGCAATCACCGAGGAGGCTTTAGAACAATGCCAAACGCACACCTTTCAGCACCTGCGTCAGCTGGGCCTGCATCTGCAACCCACGGTGAGCAACAGCCTGCGAACGACGCCGCAGGATTTTCATCGGCGCTTTCCGGCCAGTGGGGGAGCCCTGTACGGGCAGGCAACGCACGGCTGGACCAGTATCTTCAGCCGACCTGGCTCCACCACACCCCTGCAGGGCCTGTATCTGGCGGGGGGCAGCGTGCACCCGGGGCCGGGCGTGCCGATGGCGGCTTTGTCCGGGCAGCGGGCGGCCGAGGCGCTGATGGCGAGCCTCGCTTCGACCAGCACGTTCCCGACGGGGGCTACCTTTGGTGGTATGTCGACGCCATGAGTGACGACGGCCAACACGGCATCACGCTCATTGCCTTTGTCGGCAGTGTGTTCTCGCCCTATTACGCCTGGGCGCGTGGGCGCGGCCAAGCCCATGCCGACAACCACTGCGCCCTGAACGTTGCCATCTACAGCAAAGGCCAGGGCCGCTGGGCCATGACCGAGCGCGGCCAGCGCCATTGCGCCCGCAGCGCCCGCCAGTTCACCATCGGCCCGAGCCAACTGAGCTGGGACGGCGACTGCCTTCACATCGACATCGACGAGGTGTGTGTGCCCATCCCGCGCCGCGTGCGCGGCCGCATCAAGCTCTGGCCGCAGCAATTGTTTGGCTACTCCACACCGCTCGATGCGAATGCCCAGCACCGCTGGGGTCCGCTGGCCCCAAGCTCGCGCATCGAGGTCGACCTGAACGCCCCCGATCTGAAATGGCAAGGCCACGCCTATCTGGATTCCAACGAAGGTGACGAGCCGGTGGACCAGGGGTTTCACACCTGGGACTGGTCGCGTGCCCGCACACGCGATGGCAGCACCGTGGTGTTTTATGACATGCAAGCGCCTGGCACCGAAGACCGTGTGCTCTCGCTGCGATTCACGCCGCAAGGCACGGTCGAGCCCATCGCCACACCCCCGGCGCAACGCCTGTCCAAGACGGGCTGGCGCATCGACCGCCGCATGCGCAGCTCGCAAGCGGTGCGTGTGCACGAACAACTCGAAGACACGCCCTTTTACCAGCGTGCCTTGCTGCAATTTGATTACGCCGGTGAGCCCTTGCTCGCCTTTCATGAAACTCTGTCGGTGCCGCGTTTGGTGTCACCGGTGGTTCAAGCCATGCTGCCCTGGCGCATGCCAAGGCGGGCTTGAGATGAACAACCTTGAACGTGATGTCAAGGCAACCCCATTCCTGGCCGTGGTGGCCAAGAATAGCCCTCGTGCGGGCCGTGCACGTCTTCTGCAAGGAGAAAACTATGTCTAACTCAGACAAAGTCTGGCCAACGGGACTGACCGAGGCCGAATCGGAAGAGATTCACC
>JBIKHW010000188.1:0-6719 GCA_044361935.1 Limnohabitans sp.
TACGACCGGCACGCAAAGCGCCCTGCTCCACCGCCTGCAAGGCCTGGGCTTGTTCGCTGCCAACGCCGTGGCGGGCAAGCCGGGCCTGTAGCACCAGCGCGGTCAAAGGGGTGCGCAGCTCATGGGCCACATCGGCGGTAAAACGCCGCTCCCGCCCGATCTGGGTCTGCAGGCGCAGCACCAAGGCATTGATGGACTGGACCGTCACGCCCAGTTCCTGATAGGGCTGCAGCGGCACCAAGGTTTGGCCCGCATCGACATCGAGCGCAGCGATCTTGCCCGACAAACGCTGCAAAGGCAGAAGGCCACGACGAATGGCCGAGGCCAGCATGAGCGCGACCAAAGGCAAAAACACCAATGCGGGCAGCAGGATGTGCTCAGAAATGTCGGCGGCCAGCGCTTCACGCCCTGCCGGGTCCATGAACACGGCAACGCGGCGCACAGAGTCACCACCCGTCGACTCGCCCACGAACACGCGCCAATCCTGCGAGATGCCCTGCAGCGTCAAACCCAGCGTCTGGTGGCCCAGCGAGAGGCGCGTTGGCAATTGGGCTTGCACACCGTGCGAATCCCAGACCAGGCGTTCATCCTGCCAGACCAGCACATGGAATTCAGGTGTGTAAGCATTGGGCAGATGCTGTGCCAAGGCTTTGGGCAGCGCAGCCTGAGAGGCAGAAAAAGGTTTGGACACATCAGGCTTAGGCAAGGTTGCCTTGAGCGCTTCACTCAAGGGGGCGTCCACGGGCAGGCTGAGCAACAGTTGCGCGGCCGACACCAGCAGGCCGTCGCTGATTTCTTCGGCCTCGTGGTAGCCGGTGGAATAGGCCAGCCCGGCCAACAAAAACCACAGCGCAACCACCGCACCCAAAGCCCAGGCCCACAGGTAACGCCACAACGAGCGGGGTAGGGGCTTGCCTGGATCGACCTGCGGATTTGTGGTTTGGCCCATCAAGCCCCCCCTTGGGGTTGTGGTGTCGGCACAAAGTAGCCCACGCCGCGCACCGTCTTGACCAGGCCATCGCCCAATTTGCGGCGCAGGTGGTGCATGTGCACCTCGAGGGCATTGCTGTCCAACACTTCGTCAAAACCATAGAGCGCCTGCTCCAGCCGCTGGCGCGACAGCACCTGCCCGCTGCCGCGCAGCAGCGCCAGCAGCAAGGCAAATTCCTTGGCACGCAGCGCCACGCTCTCGCCGTTTCGCAAAACTGTGTGAGCGGCCGGGTCAACCACCAGATCGCCATGGCGCAGCAAGGGGGAGGCGCGACCTTCGCTGCGGCGCAAGGCCGCGCGCATGCGGGCCAGCAGCTCTTCGGGCTCGAAGGGCTTGACCACGTAGTCGTCGGCCCCCTCGTCCAGCCCGGCCACCCGGTCGGGCAAGGCATCGCGGGCGGTCATGATCAGCACCGGCATGACGCTGCCCGAGCGGCGCACCTGACGCAGCCAGTCCAACCCATCGCCGTCGGGCAGGCTCAGGTCCAGCAGCACCAAATCAAAAGGCTCCACGCGCAAAGCGGCCGAAGCCAACGCCAGCGTGGTTGTCACATCCACCGCATAACCACTGGCACGCAGTGTTGCAGCCAAGCCTGCGGCAATGTCCGTGTCATCTTCCACAATCAATACGCGCATCTCTGGGGTCCCATTGGCTAGAAAGTCGGTATGTCGAAGCTCGATTGTGTCAGGCGTGGTGTGCATGCCTGTAGAGTGGCACGGCTAAATTAAGGCAGACTTAATCCGGGCTCTTTGTAATTGGGCCATGCCTTTTTTTGCCCTTCACAAAGCGAGCCTGACCGATCAGCTGCTGCCGCCAGCATCTCTTGCCAAGCCCAACAGCCTCAGCCCCGCCACCAACAAACACGGTCAGCGCAGCCTTTGGCTGTGGGCCGTATTGCTTTGCCTGACCCTGGCATGGGACGCATCAGGCGCAGATCTGCGCGTCATGGGCTGGCTTGGCAGCCCACAGGGCTTTGCCCTGCGCGACCACTGGTGGTTAAGCGCCGTGCTGCACGATGGGGCAAGGCAGGTGGCGCTGCTGCTTTATCTGGGCGTACTGCTGATGGCGGTCTGGCCCCTGGGGCGCGTGCGGAGTATGCCGGGCCTGCAGCGCCTGGAAATCGTCTGCGGCATCACCCTGAGCCTTTTGCTGATCAACCTGGTCAAGCGCAGCAGCCTGAGCAGCTGCCCTTGGGAACTTCAGGCCTTTGGCGGTACAGCCTCTTATGTGTCGCATTGGGCTTGGGGTGTGGCCGATGGTGGCAGCGGCTTTTGCTTTCCGGGTGGGCACGCTTCGAGCGCCTTGGCGTTTTTGGCGCTGAGCTTGCCGGGCTTGGCCTCTCCTCACCCGCATTGGCAGCGCCGGGCTTGGGTCCTGATCGGGCTGATCGTGATCGCCGGTGCTGTGCTGGGAGGTGTACAAACCCTGCGCGGTGCACACTACCCCAGCCACACCGCCTGGACGGCCTTGCTGTGCGCGGCAGCGGCCTGGGCCAACCATGGCTTGTTTGCGGCCATTGCGCGCAAACGGCACCGCAAGACCTGTTCGCCACGACAAGCTGGCACAGCCATTTAAACTATCGCATTCATAAGCGCTCTCACCTGACCCCATGTCCGCAAGTCACTCTTCCAAGCCCACCCACCCTGCTTTGACCGATCTGCTCAGCAGCCTGCGCCCTATTTGGCTGAACATGCTGCTGGTGGTGGCCGTTCTGTGGCTCAGCCGCTTGGCTTTGGGTGTATGGCAGTGGGAGCGCATGGCCCAAAGTGGCCAAGGCCTGCACCTGCTGTGGGAGGCGATTCGCTTTGACGGGGTCTTGCTGGGCATGGCCTGGGTGCTGCCCGCCAGCCTGACGCCCTGGATGGGCCTGCACTCCCGCAGCCGCATTGCGTGGCGGCGGTTTTTGTGGGCTTATGGATGGGCGATTTTCATGTTCGTGGGCTTCATGGAAATGTGCACGCCCTCGTTCATCAACCAGTACGATGCGCGGCCCAACTTCCTGTTTGTGGAATACCTCAAGCACAGCCAGGAGGTGGGAGCCACCTTGCTGGCCGAGTACCCCATGCAGCTGGTGCTGACAGCCCTGGCCTTGCCATTATTGTCTTGGGGCTATGTGCGCCTGGCACGCCGCTGGGGACAACCGACACTTGGCCACGTGTCAGCATGGCACTGGCGTGTGTTGTCGGCACTGGTGGTGTCGGTCATTTTGTTTGCGGGCCTGGCCTTGATGGCACGCGGCACCCTGGGCCACCGCGCCGCCAACCCGGCGCTGGCGGCCATCAGTGACGACCACTGGGTCAACGAATGGCCCATGGCCTCGGCCTACACCGTGCTGTATGCGGTTTATCAAAACCGCCGCAACGAAGACGGTGGTGTGGCTTACGGCCAGATGCCACCCGAGCGTGTGCTGGAGCTGGTGCGACAAGAAATGGGCCTGCCCGAGTCAGCCTTCACTGACCCGGACCGCCCCACATGGCACCGCCATGCACTGCCTGCAGCAGCCTCTTCACCCAACCGCCCGCCCAATCTGGTGATCGTGCTGGAAGAAAGCCTGGGCGCAGAATTTGTGGGGCAACTGGGCGGCTTACCGCTCACCCCCAACCTGGACCGGCTGAGCCAAGAGGGCATCTGGTTCAACCAGATGTATGCGACCGGCACACGTTCGGTGCGGGGCATCGAAGCGGTGGTGGCGGGGTTTCCGCCCACCTCCACGCAAGCGGTGGTCAAGCAGACCAAAGCCCAGCGGGGCTTTTTCACCATCGCCAGTTTGCTGCGTGCGCAAAATTACCAGACCCAGTTTTTTTATGGCGGCGAATCTCACTTTGACAACATGCGGGGCTTTTTTCTGGGCAACGGCTTTGAGCGTGTGCTGGACCAAAAAGACATGCGCGATGCCCGCTTTGTGGGCACCTGGGGGGCGTCTGACGGTGATGTTTTTGACGCCGCACACCGGAACTTCTCGCAAGCCGATCCGAAAAAGCCTTTTTTCTCCTTGATCTTCACCTCATCCAACCACAGCCCCTTTGAGTTTCCGGACAACACGATTGAGCTGTATGAGCAACCCAAGGGCACGGTACACAACGCCGTCAAATACGCGGACCACGCGCTGGGTCAGTTCATCGCACAAGCCAAAAAATCGGCCTACTGGGACAACACACTGTTTTTGGTGGTGGCTGACCACAACTCACGTGTCTATGGAGACAACCACTTCCCGGTGGACCGCTTTCACATTCCGGCGCTGATTCTGGGTGGCCCGGTCAAAAAGCCGCAAACCGTCTCCACCTTGTCCAGCCAACTGGACCTGCTGCCCACCCTGATCTCGCTGATGGGTCTGGAGGCCTCCACCCCCCTGATCGGACGAGACCTGTTGCACAGCTCTGCCCGCACCCAGGGCCGCGCCATCATGCAGTTTGACCAACTGCAGGCCTACCGGGAAGGCGACCACATGGTGCTGCTGCAGCCCGGGGCCGAGCCCAAAACACTCAGCCTGAGCCACAAAAAATGGCAGCTCAGCCCTGCCCGCCCTGAGCTGATCGACAAAGCCATCGCGCATGCGCTCTATGCCAAATGGGCTTATGCCAAAGGCTGGCATGGGCAGTGAAGCTGACCCATCAAGCCTTGCGCTTGACGCGCTTCCAAAGCGGTGTCTGGCTGAGCAGGGTCAAGGTCAGGGCCAGCAAAATGGCCAAGAAAGCCGTGAACGCCATCACCAAGGCTGACAGCATGGGAAACATGCCCGCCGAAGTGATGGATTCAAAACCGGAGATGCCATAGGCCTGGTAAAGCAAAAACAAGCTGCCCAGCAGCAGCAAAACGGTGAATGTCAACTCACCGGGCAGACGCTTTTTTTTCTCAGCCATGGTCATCTCCGCAGTCTCGTGGCATCAGGGCTTGGTAATCCCCAGATCGGCTGGCGACTTCTTGGCCACTCCGGCTTCCTGCAAGGTCCAGGCCGTCACCGATTGCCACTTTTTCAGGAAAGCGTCAGCTTCGTTGCCCGAGATGTTCATCATCGCGTTGCCACGGTCGGTCATCAACCTGACGAACTGGGGGTTGGTGGCTGCGGTTTTGAACGAGGCCGTGAGCTTGGTTTTGACCGCATCGGGCACATCGCGCTTGACGAACACGCCATAAAACGGACCCCAAGGCAGGTACTTGCCAATACCAGGCAAATCGCCCGTCAAAGCCGGAATGCCTTCAAAAGGTTTGTTGCTCAACACCGCCAAGGCCTTCACGCGACCGGCTTTGATGTGCTCTGAAGCAGCGCCCAAGCCCACAGGCATGAAGTCCACATGGCCGCCTTGCAAGGCCGTCAGGCCTGGGCCTTCACCATCAAAGGGGACAGCGGTCACGGGCATCTTGGTGATGGTGCCGATCATGGAGCCCACGCTGTGCGGCATGCCTCCGGGGCCGGTCGAGCCCATCTTGACTTTGCCGGGGTTGGCTTGCGCGTCGGCCAGCACGTCTTTGAAAAACTTCCAGGGCTTGCCATTGTTGGCCACGATGACCACGATGCCCCGGCCCAGGATGTTGACGGGGTAGAACTTGGAGTAATCGAGTTCACCCAAGCCCCAAACCCCATGCGGTTAGGGGCTTTCCGCCCCCATGATCAGGGTATAGCCATCGGAGGGCTGCTGATTCTCAAAATTGGTGGAGATGGCACCCGCACCACCAGACCTGTTTTGCATCACGATTTTTTTACCCAAGGCTTCTTCGGCAAACGGGGCTACGGCGCGGGCCACCACATCGGTGGCACCACCCGCGCCCCACATGATCACGCCGGACAACTCGCGGTCAGGAAAGGCTTAGGCATTTGCCAAACCACTGACCATAACGAGGGATGCCAGCGTCAAGCTGCGACGAACAAAATTCATGAATGTCTCGGTAATCAATGGAAGTCAACGCCAGAGATGAAATACGGCGTTAAAAGTTCTTAGTGCCAGACCCAAACCCCTCCAGTCGCATTTGTGAAAAATTCACAAAATCCTTGGCCCTCAAGCCGTTCGCACCCACGCAGGCAGCGGCGCGGCTTTGTGCAGCACATCCTGGTGCAACCAAGTCGCGCTTTTGCGGGCCCGCTCGGCCACGGTCTCCAGCGGCAGTTGCTGGTAATCGTCGTTGAACACCTCAAAGCTGTAGTCGCCCCGGTAACCGATACGGTCCAGGCGCAGCGCCAGATCGGCCAACTGTTCGCTGTGCACGCCTTCGCCGGGAAACACACGGAAAGTGCGGGCCGTGGTCATGCGCTCTTCAAAGGTTGGGGTTTCCTGCCACATGAAGTCAGACAGTTGCACCAAAAAGATTTTGGACGGGTCCAGCTCTTCGATCGCGTCGAGCGTGGTTTTGGCTGCAAAGATGTGGAAGGAGTCCAGGCCAATGCCGAGGTTGGGACAATCGGCGCGGCAGACCACGTCCCAGCTGGTGGTGAATTCGTTGACCGTGCGGCCCCAGGACAGTGCTTCGTAAGCGATTTTGATGCCCAAAGGCACGGCCAGCATGGCGAGCTTTTTCAGGTCGGCGGCAATCTGGTCCAGGTCTTGCGTGGCGTGGCGGGAGGTGGACGAACAGGCCAGCAAAACCTTGCTGCCGCTGGCTGCGCACATCTCCAGCATCGATTTGGCAATGTCGAGCTTGTAGCTGTGCAAGTGGCCTGACAGGCCTTCAAAATCGCGCAACACCTGAAAGCCGGTGGGCCGCATGCCGCTGGCCCGCACTGCTGCCACAGCGG
>JBIKHW010000157.1:0-7555 GCA_044361935.1 Limnohabitans sp.
ACCACCGTGAACAAGACCACGAACAACCTGAGCAATGCCAACAGCAACGCCAACACCGCGGCCAACAGCACTGCCACCGACTCCGCCAACACGACGATCGGTCAGGGCAGCGCCGCCACCTCGGCTGCTGGCAGACCTTCGGCGCCGCGCTAAGCGCCAAAGCGCCACGGTGGTCGCATCCGGGCACTGATCCCCATCCCGACCCTGACTTGCGCGTGCGCAGCTGCTGAAGCTGCTCAAGACTGCGCCACCACCTCAGTCGTAAACAATCTGCGCTTGGCCTTGATCGGCCTGCGCCATCCAGCTGGCCAAGGCGGCGTCGGTCGGGAAGAATTTGGCGGCTTCACCCAGCGCCAGCTCGGCGCGGGCAGCCAGTTGGTCGTTGCTGCGCTCCAGCACCAAGCGCACGGGCAGGCCACGCACCAAGTCGCCCTGCTCGGTTTGCTCGCGCTGCGCGGGAAACTCTTTGACGATGCGGGCAATGTCGGGGGCACGGCCATTCACCGCCACACGCAGGTATTTGCCATAACGACAACGGGCGGCCCCCAGGTCCATGATCTGCTCAATTTTGAGGCGGAACCCGCCCGAGAAACGGTCGGCTTGCATCTTGGCGGTGACGATGATGAGTTCGTCGTCTTTGAGCAAATGCTTGGCCGAGTTGATCAAGGCTTCGTCGGCTGTGGCTTCCAACATGCCCGATTTGTCATCCAACTTAAAAATGGCCACCTTGCCCCGTTGACCATTGATGATGCGCAAGTCACTGACGATACCGGCCAACACCATGGACTCGCGGCTGTCGATCAGGTCGTCGATCTTGCGGCGGGCAAACTGGCGCACCTCGCGCTCCACGGCGTCGAACAAGTGGCCGGACAGGAAAAAGCCCACAGCTGTTTTTTCCAGCAGCAGGCGCTCCTTGATGCCCCAGGGCATGACCTCGACCAGCTCGGGCTCTTGCGTGCTGGAGCCGTGCGAGTCATCACCCAGCATGTCGAACAGGCCGCCCTGGTTGACGTTTGCTGTGGTGGCCGCAGAAAACTCAAACGCCCGGTCAATGCTGGCCGACAAGGCCGCGCGGTTCATGTGCAGCGAGTCAAAAGCCCCAGCCTTGATGAGCGCGTCCACCGTGCGTTTGTTGATGCGGGTGCGGTCCACGCGCACGGCAAAATCAAACAGGCTGGTGAACGGGCCGCCCTGTTCGCGGGCAGCCACAATCGCCTCGATCGCCTGCTGGCCTGTGCCTTTGATGGCGCCCAGGCCATAACGAATGATCTTGTCGGTCACCGGCTCAAAACGGTGTGTGCCCCGGTTCACGTCCGGCGGATCAAAGCGGATACCGAACTTGAGCGCATCTTCGTGCAGAACCTTGAGCTTGTCGGTGTCATCCATTTCCACCGTCATGTTGGCGCAGAAGAACTCGGCGGTGTAGTGCACCTTGAGCCAGCCCGTGTGGTAGGCCAGCAGAGAGTAAGCGGCGGCGTGCGACTTGTTGAAGCCGTAGCCCGCGAACTTTTCCATCAGGTCAAAAACCTCATCGGCCTTGTCCTGCGCAATGCCGTGCGTGGCCAAAGCGCCCGCGCGGAATTTCTCGCGGTGTTCGGCCATTTCTTCGGCCTTTTTCTTGCCCATGGCGCGGCGCAGCAAGTCGGCGCCGCCCAGCGAATAACCGCCCAAAATCTGCGCCGTCTGCATCACCTGCTCTTGGTAGACCATGATGCCGTAGGTCTCGCTCAGCATCTGGGCCACTGCAGGGTGTGGGTACTCCACCTCTTCGCGCCCGTGCTTGCGGGCCACAAAGCTGGGGATCAGGTCCATGGGTCCCGGGCGGTACAGCGCGTTAAGGGCGATCAGGTCTTCTAATCGGCTCGGCCGGGCGTCGCGCAGCATGCCCTGCATGCCGCGGCTTTCAAACTGGAACACGGCCTCGGTCTTGCCGTCAGAAAACAGCTTGTAGGTGGGTGCGTCGTCGAGCGGGATGTTTTCAAAGGCGAAGTTTTCCTGGCCCTTGTGCCGCTTCATGATGAATTCGCGGGCGATTTCCAAAATAGTCAGCGTGGCCAAGCCCAAGAAGTCGAACTTCACCAGCCCAGCGGACTCCACGTCGTCCTTGTCGTACTGGCTCACGGCCGATTCGCTGCCCGGTTGCTGGTACAGCGGGCAAAAGTCGGTCAGCTTGCCAGGGGCAATGAGCACGCCCCCGGCGTGCATGCCCACGTTGCGGGTCATGCCTTCGAGCTTTTGCGCCAGCTCGATCAAGGTCCTCACATCCTCTTCGCGCTCAATCCGCTCGGCCAGGATCGGCTCCATGGCGATCGCGTAGTTGTTCTTGTCGCCCTCTTTGGGCGTGGCGGGCGGGTATTGCAGCGTGACAGACATGCCCGGTTTGTTAGGAATCAACTTGCTGATGCCGTCACAAAAGGTGTAGCTCATGTCGAGCACGCGGCCCACATCGCGGATCGCAGCACGCGCGGCCATGGTGCCGAAGGTGGCGATCTGGCTAACTGCGTCACGACCGTATTTATCCTTCACGTAGTCAATGACCCGGTCGCGGTTGCCCTGGCAAAAGTCGATATCGAAATCGGGCATGGACACCCGCTCGGGATTCAAGAAACGCTCGAACAGCAGGCTGTATTGCAGCGGGTCGAGGTCGGTGATCTTGAGCGCGTAGGCCACGAGCGAGCCCGCACCCGAACCCCGGCCCGGCCCCACCGGACAGCCATTGGCCTTGGCCCACTGGATGAAGTCACCCACGATCAGGAAGTAGCCAGGGAAACCCATTTTCAAAATGGTGCCCAGCTCAAACTCCAGCCGCTCCACATAACGCGCGCTCTCGGCCTCGCGTTTGGCGGGGTCGGGGTAAAGGTGCTGCAAGCGTTCTTCCAGGCCTTCAAACGAGACGTGGCGGAAATAGTCGTCCACCGACATAACCACACCGTTGACGGGCGGGATCGGAAAGTTCGGCAGCTGTGGCTTGCCCAACACCAGGCTCAGGTTGCAGCGCTTTGCAATTTCCAGGGTGTTCGCAATGGCACTGGGCACATCGGCAAACAAGGCACACATTTGTGCTGCCGACTTGAAATACTGCTCACGCGTGAAACGCCGCACCCGGCGTGGGTTGGCCAGAATTTCGCCTTCGGAAATACAGACCCTTGCCTCGTGCGCCTCGTAATCTTCAGCCGAATGGAACTGCACCGGGTGCGTGGCCACCACCGGCAAACCCAAGCGTGCGGCCAGTGCCACTGCACCGGCCACTTGCGGCTCGTCTTCGGGTCGACCTGCGCGTTGCAACTCCAGGTAAAAACGGTGGGGAAAGATCGAACCCAACTGCAGCGCAACGTTGGCGGCCTTGTCGGTGTCGCCCTGCACGATGGCCTGGCCCACCGGACCGGCTTGCGCGCCCGAGAGCAAAATCAAACCGTCGGATAACTCCTTGAGCCAAGCCAGCTTGACCACCGCCACGCCTTTGACGATGTTTTGGGTCCAGGCACGGGCCAGCAGCTCGCACAGGTTCAGGTAACCGGGGTGGTTTTGCACCAACACCACCACCCGGCTGGTGGCCCCGGCGTCGCCCCCCAGGCCCTCGAAGTTGATCTCTGCGCCGATGATGGGCTTGACCCCCTTGCCCCGCCCTTCCTTGTAGAACTTAACGGTGCCAAACAGGTTGTTCAGGTCGGTGATAGCCAGCGCAGGCTGGGCGTCCTTGGCCGCCAGCTTGACCACATCGTCGACGCGGCAAGTGGAGTCAACGACAGAAAATTCGGTGTGAAGGCGCAGGTGAACAAACATAGCAGGCCATTTTAGATGCCGTCGCTCTGGTCCAGACGACTCCAATGGTCAGACCCCAGCAGAAGCCTGTTGGCCAGCTGACACACATCAGGTTCTATCCATTTCAATGAGACAATGTTCAGGCATATACGACACCCAATATCCGCTTTTGAATTCACATTTGAATTTGTCACATGCCCCAACACGTCAAAAAGCCGCGCATCGGTTTGATCATGACCGAAGATGCCGTGTCCATGGACACCCCCAAGCTGATGGGCAGACAGTCTGCAGGGCATGGCTTCCTCAAAGCCTGCCTGCAAAACCCCGATCTGCGTGAGCGCATCACCCTGGTCACCCCTACCGGAAAACCCCGCGAAGCGGTGCAGGCGGTGGTCAAGTCTCTCACCGCCAAAGAAGCCGTCCCCGCCCCCCTGCCCTGCCTGGACCTGAACGCCCCTGCCCAGTGGGCCGCGCTGGATGTGCTTCACATGCCCGCCCCGCTGGCCAATCTGCAACTGAGTCAGCGCAGCGCCTGGCACTTGGACCATCTGGTGTTCAGCGGCGTGACCCACACGATCAGCTCGGCCCATGTCATGCAGCAACTGGCCGACTATGTGCGTGCCCCGACCCGCCCAAGCGACGCGTTGATCTGCTCCTCGAAGTCAGTGCGCACAGCGGTGGAGCGCATCTGGCGGGTGGAAAAAGCCGTTCTGCAGCGTCGTTTCGGCAAGTTTGACCGCCAGCCCGAATTGCCCGGCCTGCCCATCATTCCCCTGGGCGTGCACACCCAGGACTTTGCCTTCAGCTCCGCCGACCGCCTGGCGGCCCGCACAACCCTGGGTTTTTCGCCGCAGGATCTGGTGGTCTTGTTTGTGGGACGCCTGAGCTTTCATGCCAAGGCCAATCCGGTGGCCCTGTACCGTGCTGTGGCCGAGGTGGCGGTGCGCACCGGCCAGCGCATCCGCATTCTGGAGTGCGGCTGGTTTGCCAACGACGCCACCGAAAAAGCCTTCAATGAAGTGGCCTTGCAGCACAACGTGCAGGTGCAGCGCCTGGACGGGCGCAAGCCGCACGCCCTCCAGCGCAGCCTGGCAGCGGCCGACGTGTTTTGCTCGCTGTCGGACAACATTCAGGAGACCTTCGGGCTAACCCCCATCGAAGCCATGGCGGCCGGTCTGCCCTGCATCCTGAGCGACTGGGACGGTTACCGCGAAACCTTGCATCACGGCCAGCATGGCTTTTTGATCCCGACCCAAATGCCGGGACCATCGGGGCTGGACCGCATCGAGCAGCGCTTTGCCGCTGAACAGCTCAATTACGACCATTACATCGGCCACATGCAAGCCGTGACGGCGGTGGACGTGGAGCTGACCGTGCAAGCCCTGCAAACCCTGGCCACCCGGCCCGATCTGCGCCAGCAAATGGGCGCCGCCGGGCAAGTGCATGTGCGCCAGCACTACGACTGGGCTGGCGTGGTGGCGCAGTACGAGGCCCTGTGGACCGAACAAACGGCGCGCCTGGCGCACCATCGGGGTCAGAGACTGCCCCGCCTGAACGCTGCGAAGCTGAACCCTGCGGACTTGTTTCGGCATTACCCCACCCAACGTCTGGAGCCTGGCACTCCCCTGTACCGGGCACCGGCTACCGGCGTCTTCACCAGCAAGGCCGCTGCGTCGGCCGCGCACAGTGCACGCCAGTGGAGCATGTGGAGTTTTCTGGCCCAGCACTGGATTGCAGGCCCTGAGCAAGTGGCCAAGGCCACCCTGGCACTGCATCCAGAGCAAGGCCAAAGCATTCAGGACTGGGGTCAGGCCCAGCAAATGAGTCGCCCTCAAAGTCTGCGCATGGCGGCTTGGTTGATCAAAATTGGCCAAGCCCGCACACAGCCCCCTGCACCAGACAGCGCCCTGCGCAGCGTGCACCTGATCGCAGGCCACAGTCAGCATGCGGCGCAATCGGACATCCAAAGGCTGCTGGCTGACAAGCGCTGCGTGCTGAGTCTGACGCCCGGCACCTTGGAAGAACAGCTGCACCAGATTCAGCTGTGCGGCGGGCATACGGTACTGCTTTCACCCGAGGAAATGCTTTATGACTTTTGGCTGGTTGAGCGCCTGCACGATGCCTTTGCCCAATACGCGCTGGTCAAGCTGTCACCGAACGCACTGGCCATTCGCCACGACCTGCTGACCGCATTGATCGCAACAACCGCCTGCAAAGACATGGGCTGGCCCGCCGACGCCAAGCGACTGCATGCCGCAGTGCTCAAAGTGGCGAAAAAATGCCGCCTGCCCACTGGCGATTGGCCTGTGGCTTTGAGTGCGGCAAGCCGCCTGAACACAAAACCGGAGGCTGACCATGGCTGACCTGTCCCCCAAGCTGAAAGCGCAAGAAAAAGACAGCACCAAACTCGTCTTTGTCTGTGCCACACGCCTGAGCACAGCCGATTTCTGGACGCAAGCACCCTTGGGCTTGTCGCTGACCGAATTGCAACGCAAAGGCGTGCCCTTTCGGCTCGAACTGGCCAGCCATAACTTCAGCCCTTTGGCCACGCACTACAACAAAGCCATTTCACTGAGCCGCCCTGACAGCACCCTCGTGTTCTTGCACGACGATGTCAGGCTGGATGATTTCTGTTTGACCGAGCGTCTGACCGAAGCTTTGGCCGTGTTCGATGTGGTGGGCGTGGCGGGCAACCGAGGCGTCAAGCCCGGCCAGGGTGCCTGGGCCTTTGCTGAAAAAATGGGCACCTGGGACTTGCCGCACAAACTTCTGGGCGGACTCAACCACATCACCCCCAAACACGCCAACGGCTTCAGCCTCTATGGCCCGACACGCGCAGCGGCCCGCTTGCTCGACGGTGTCTTCATCGCGGCCAAAGCCGGCACTCTGCAAGAAGCGCATGTTCAGTTTGCCCCAGAGCTGGCCTTTCACCTGTATGACCTGGACTTTTGCCTGCACGCGCACCGAGCCGGATTGCGCCTGGGCGTCTGGCCCATTGCCATCACCCATTACAGCCCCGGTGACTACAACTCGGATGCCTGGAAGGCCGCCTACACCATCTACCGCCAAATGCATTGGCCCCAAAGCAACCGCAAGGCAGACGCATCTGCCAAAAAAACCTCGCCCCCCCCAATGCAGGCCAGAGACTCGAGCACCCCATGAAGCCACTCGCCGACAACCCCTTGTTGAACTACTTTATCAACAACAACCAGCGTGCCATTCACAAATGGACGCACTACTTCGAGATCTACCACCGCTGCCTGGCGCCGTATCGCCACCAGGAGAACCTGAAATTTCTGGAGATTGGCATCCAAAACGGCGGCAGCGCCCAGATGTGGAACCAATACTTCACGCAGGGCAGCTTCCACTACATTGGCCTGGACATCGATCCACGCTGCAAATCTCTCGAAAAAGAAGGCCTGGAAGTCTGGATCGGTGACCAGGCGAGCAAGGACTTCTGGGCGGGCTTCAAGCAAAAGCACCCGCAGCTGGACATCGTGCTTGATGACGGTGGCCACACCATGGAGCAGCAAATCACCACCTTCGTCGAGCTGTTCCCCGCGCTCAGGGACGGGGGACTCTACATTTGCGAGGACACCCACAGCAGCTACCTGTCCAAGCTCGGCGGTGGCCTGAAAAGGCCCGGCACTTTCCACGAGTTTGTCAAAGGCATGATTGACGACATGCACGGCTGGTACCACCTCAGTGATGAAGCCATCGCCCACAACTACTTGTGCAAGCACCTGTATTCGATTTCGGTGTTCGACTCGGTCATCGTCATGGAAAAACGCCG
>JBIKHW010000040.1:0-15104 GCA_044361935.1 Limnohabitans sp.
AAACCCACCCATGAGCCTGGCCACCGGCTTTGAGGGCCCGATCAGCAACCCGGCCTTCATGGACGCCAAGTTCCTCAAATCCAAACTGGGTTGAACGCGCAAGCCGCCACCCGTGCAGACGATGAAAATCCTCTTTATCCATCAGAACTTTCCGGGGCAGTACCGGGCACTGGCCCCCTCCATGGTCAAGCTGGGCCACGAGGTCATGGCCATCTCCAGCCGCAAGGAAACAACCATCCAAGGCATCCCTAATGTCAGCTATGACAACGCCCTGGGGTCCAGCAAATCCATCCACCCCTGGCTGCCCTCGACCGAGGCGGCCGTCATCCGGGGCGAAGCGGTGGCCCGAACCCTTACCCAACTCATGAAAAACGGTTTCACGCCCGATGTCATCGTGGGGCACGCCGGTTGGGGCGAGATGATGCTGGTGCGCCAGGTGGCGCCGCATGCCCGCATCACCAGTTTTTGCGAGTATTTTTACAACGGCAAGGGCAGCGATGTGGACTTCGATCCGGAATTTGCAGCAGCCCCGGACGCCGTTTTGCGCTGCCATGTGCGCAACTTGCACCTGACCTCCTCGCTGGTCGACTCCGATGTGGGCCTCTCGCCCACCGAATGGCAAGCCAGTCAGTTTCCGGCGTTTTTACGCCAGCGCATCGAAGTCTGTCATGACGGCATCGAAACCCACCGTCTCACGCCGCGCGATGACGCCTGGATTCAGCTGGGTCGCGACAACATCAAGGCCCAAATGGGCGATGAAATCATCACCTTCATCAACCGCAACCTGGAGCCCATGCGGGGCTACCACAGCTTCATGCGGTCATTGCCCTTCATTCTGTCCGAGCGCCCCAATGCCCGAGTCATTTTGCTTGGAGGCAGTGAAGTGAGCTACGGCCCAGCACCGGCCACTGGTGGGGGCTACAAGGCGCAATTTTTGCGCGAGGTACAAGACAAGATTGATTTGTCGCGCGTGCATTTCGTCGGACAAGTGCCCTACGCCACCATGGTCAACATGCTGCGTGTGTCGGCCGTGCACGTATACCTGACGGTGCCTTTTGTCTTGTCTTGGTCCATGCTCGAAGCCATGAGCCTGGGCTGCTGCGTCGTGGGATCAGCCACGCCGCCCGTGCAAGAAGTCATCACGCATGGCCAAAACGGTCTGTTGGTCGATTTTTTTGATCCCGAAGCCATTGCGCGCCAGGTCTGCGACGTGCTGGACAGGCCAAAAGACTACAAAGACATCCGCCGCGCTGCGCGTGCCCATGTGGTGGAGCACTACGACTACCAGAAGGTCTGCCTGCCGCGTCACCACCAAATCATCACCGGCATGGCCATGCCCGCATGAAGACTTCGCCAAAACCACCTGTGGCTTCATCCAAGCATTTGCCCACGTTGGATCCCGCCACCCTCGCACAGGCTCAGGCCTTGTTCGCTCTGGGGGCGCAACTGCATGGCGACAAACGCCTCGATGGCACGCAAGCGCTCGCCACTTTTGAGCAAGCCCGTCAGCTGGCCCCCAGCAGCCCGGAAATCCTCAACGCCCTGGGTGCCGTGCTCTCGCGCATGGGACGCGATGAAGAAGCCATGGCTTATTTTCAACAAGCCCTCCAGCACAAGCCGCTTCACGCCGACGCACTGGAAAACCTGGCCGGGCTTTTGCATCGCACCCAGCGCTATGACCAGGCCGCCGAGCATTTGCGGCGCTGGCTGCAAGGCGCTGCCGGTCAAGACAACTTGGCACCCTATGTGCCAGGGCGCTTGGGCTACACCCGTCGCTTGATGGCTGATTGGCGTGACGATGCGGCGCAAACCCAAGCCTTGAAGCAGGCTTTGAACAAGGGGCAAAAGGCCGCTTTTCCATTTGAATTTCTGAGCTTCAGCGACGACCCGGCCGAACACCTTTGCAGCGCCCGCACCCTGGTGGCCGATCGCCACCCGGGCGCGCCGCAAGCCTTGTGGCAAGGCCAGCGCTGGACAAACGCGCGCATCAAAGTGGCCTATGTGTCCAACGATTTTTGCAACCACGCCACAGCGGTGCTGCTGGCCCAGGTGCTGGCCTTGCATGACAAAAGCAAGTTTGAAATCTTTGCCCTATCCTGGAGTCCACTGCAAGACGCCATGCACCACCGCATTCGCAACGCGGTGGAGCATTTCAAGGACATCTCCACGCTCAGCGATCTGCAGGTGGCGCAGTGGCTGCATGCGCAGCAGATCGACATCTGCATGGACATCAAGGGTTTTGCCAGCCATTACCGCCTGGGCATTTTCGCCCACCGGCCCTGCCCCATTCAAGTCAGCTACCTGGGCTATCCCGGCACTTCGGGTGCGCCCTACATGGACTACCTGATCGCTGATGCGCATGTCATCGCCCCCGAAGACGGCGCGCACTACAGCGAACACTTGGTGCGCCTGCCGCACAGTTACCAAGCCAACGACCCCACACGCGAAGTGGGGCCTGCGCCTGCCAGCCGCCAAGCGCTGGGCCTGCCCGAGCGTGGCAGCGGCACACAAGGCTTTGTGTTTGCCTGCTTCAACAACAGCTACAAAATCACCCCCGATGTGTTTGCCCAGTGGATGCAGATTTTGCTCAGCACCACAGGCAGCGTGTTGTGGCTGCTCGAGGCCAACCATTGGGTCAAAAACAACCTGCGCCAACAAGCTGCTGCTCACGGCGTGGAACCGGAGCGCTTGCTGTTTGCCCCCCGCGTGCCCACCCCCGAGCACCTGGCCAGGCACGCCGGGGCTGACTTGTTTTTGGACACCTTTCCGGTCAATGCCCACACCACCGCCGCCGATGCCTTGTGGATGGGGCTGCCCGTGCTCAGCCGCTACGGGCGCAGTTTCTCCAGCCGCGTCTCTTACTCCTTGCTGCACGCCTGCCAGCGGCGAGGGGGCACACCGCTCGTGCAAGAACTCGCCGTCGATCAGCCCGATCAGTATGTGCAGCGCGCCATTGAACTGGCCCGTGACCGGGACCGCTTGCAAGAGCTCAAAGACCACCTGCACACGCAACGCGGCCACCTGCCGCTGTTTGACGCTGCATTGACCTGCCACCACCTGCAGGCCGCTTACACCGCCATGTGGCAACGCTGGCAATCGGGCTTGGCACCTGCCGCCATGGACATTGCACCCTCCGAACCCACCCGCTCAGCGCCCGTGCCAGCGCAAACCCTGGCCCAGCCTGCGACCACCGACCTGGCACTCGCCAGTGCCAGCGAGCTGCAAACACTCAGCCTGGGGCTGCTGGCCTCGGGGCCACCGTCACTGGCTTTGGCCGTATTTGATGCAGCGCTCAAAGCCCGCCCACAAGAGTCGGCCTTGTGGCGAGCACGAGCGCACACCGCTTTGCGCCTGCCTGAGGCAGCCCTGCGCGCCCAAGGCCTGGCCGACCTGCAACGCGCCCACCAACTCGATCCCGCGCATGAGCGCCTGCGCTTTGAACTGGCGCTCACACTGGAGCAATCGGGTAATGTGACTGCCGCATGCCAACATCTGGCGCAACTTGAAAAACAGGCCCCGCAAAACAGCCAATACCCCCTCAAACATGTGCGCTGCCTGCGCACCATGGGCCAGCTCGAAGCGGCATTGACTGTGTGCGAGCAATGGGTGCAGCGGCAACCCACAGAGGCACAGGCCTGGACGCAACAGGCCTCAGCGCTTTGGGCACTGCAACAGGCCGCCCCCGCCACCGCCAGCGTGGAACAAGCGCTGCGCCTGGCCCCCGATGCCGCTGACGCCTTGAACCTGCGCGGCCTGCTGGGGCGCGACAACGGTCTGCCCACGGCGCAGGCCCTGGCCGACTTCGAGCGCGCCCACCAGCTCGAGCCTGCCAACCCCTATTACCTGTCGAACATCGCCATCACACTCGACGAACTGGGCCGACTCCAAGGCGCCCTGCCCTGGTGGCAGCGCCTGCTGGCCTTGCCAGGCCCGCACCCCGCCGATGTGCTGCTCTTGCAAGCGCATGGTGCCGAACAGCTGGGCAAAACGCAGCAAGCCATGGATTTGTTCCTCAAAGCCGCACACGCCGAACCGGACAACTTTGACGCCTGGCTGCAATACGGCCACAGCTGCACCTCCCTGGGCAAAGACCAGGAAGCCAAAGAAGCCTATGTGCAGGCCGTGCGCATTGCGCCAGACAATGTGCACGCCTTGTCGGCCCTCATGCGTGCCGAGCGTTGCGTGGGCGATTGGCAGCACCATGCCTCCCGTTTGGCCCAGGTGCTCGACTGCGCTGCGCACAGCGATGTACCCGTCAATCCATTTTTGATGACCATCGTGAGCGATGACCCCGCGCTGCAACTGCGCGTGGGCGAACTCGAATCGGCGCAAATCGGCCAGAACATCACGCCCCTGCCCTGGCCCAGCGCCAACGCTGCGTCCCGCCCGGCAGGTCAGCGGCTGCGCATCGGGTATTTTTCGGCCGACTTGCACGACCACGCCACCAGCTACCTGATGGCCCAGATGCTCGAATCGCATGACCGCCAGCGCATTGAGGTGTTTGCCTACAGCTTTGGCCCCGACGCCAAAGACCACGCCTACCGCCAGCGCCTGGTGCGCGGCATCGAACACTTTCACCAGGTGCATGATCTGGGCGCACGCCAGATTGCCGAACTGGCGCGCTCACACGGCATTGACATTGCAGTGGACCTCAAAGGCCACACCCGTCAAGGACGCCCGCAGATTTTTGCCTGGCGAGCCGCGCCCATTCAGGTCAGTTACATCGGTTTTCCCGGCACGCTGGGCTCGCCGTGGATGGACTATGTGGTGGCCGACACCCACGTCATTGAGACTCAAGACCTGGCGCATTACAGCGAAAAAGTCATCCGCCTGCCCGGCTGCTACCAAGCCAACGACACCCAAAGAGCCGTGGCCAGCCCCGGCTTCACTCGGCAAACGGCAGGACTGCCCGCCGATGCGCTGGTGCTGTGCTGCTTCAACAGCACCTTCAAAATCACCCCCGAAGTTTTTGACACCTGGCTGAGCTTGCTGCACGACTTGCCCCAGGCTGTGCTGTGGCTGTTTGACAAAAACCATCAAGTGCAAGACACACTGCGACAAGTGGCCAAACGCCAGGGCATCGCGCCTGAACGCTTGATCTTTGCGGGCTATGCCCCGCTGCCCATGCACCTGTCGCGCTACCGACTGGCCGACCTGTTTCTGGACACGGCACCGTACAACGCCCACACCACAGCCAGCGACGCCTTGTGGGTGGGCTTGCCAGTGTTGACCCTGCGCGAGCGCAGTTTTGCCTCAAGGGTAGGCGCCAGCTTGCTCAGCACCCTGGGCCTGCCCGAGCTGATCACCCACGACCTGGCCGAATACCGTGCCAAAGCACTGGCACTGTGCCAAGCGCCCGAACAATTGGCCGCCTTGCGCCAGCGAGTCATCAACAGCCCCCACCGAACCAACCTGTTTAACGGCCAGCTTCTGGCCCGCCGCATGGAAGAGGCCTTTGTGCGCATGCAATCGCGCCACACACAAGGCCTGCCGCCTCAGTCTTTCGACATCGATGATTGATTCGGCCCCGTGAAGTTTTCAATGCTTCAAGATTTTGCAGGTCGGCGGTCGAAGACCCCGACAGACGCCTGTGCCGAAACCAACCATGTCGGACTCTGCGAGTGGCGACCTGCGAGTTGACATGTCATCAGCTGTAATGGCTGTCACGCCCGGTGTGCCAGCGCTTTTGCGATAGCACACCGGGTGCGACCTTGGCACGGTCACACTGGAATCACCGCACCCGTGATCGTGATATCGGTATCCACCAGCAACATGCCCTGCGACACGGCACTGGCGTTGACCACGTTATACACGTTGTAGGTCTGTAGACCCGTTTGGGGTGTGGTGAATGTGACCCTGCCGGTATTCTGGATCGAAGCAGTCTCGGCCGCATCAAACACGGTGTTGCCGTTGAAGTCATAACTGAGTGAGCCTGACACAATTTTGGCCAGGCTCATGCCCGTACCCAAAGCACTCAAATCAAGCCCATCACCCGCATTGCCATCAATCATGAGGTAAGGCCTCAAGGTGAAGTTGGTGCTGGCCGCATCTGACAGGGCCAAATCAGACGTTTCCACAATATCGACCGCAGCCATCTTCAAGGTGTTGTTGCCCGTGCCGGTCAAATCGATGCGTTCCACATTCAACCAGTTTGCAGTGGCATGGATGCCCAGCGTCAAATCGAGCACCAAACCAGCGCCATCGAACTTGACCATATCGACACCGCCGCCACCGCTGACGGTGTCGGCATTGGCATCGTTTTGCCAATCAAAGTTGAAGATGAACACATCCGAGCCCAGCTCACCAAACACATAGTTGGTACCGGAGCCCATCACGATGGTGTCATTGCCAAATATGGTGCCACTGGTGCCTTCGCCGCCCACGATGCTGTCATTGCCCTCAGCACCATCGAGCCAGTCGTCACCGATACCGCCCCAGATACTGTCTGCGCCATCACCGCCATACACCGTGTCATTGTCATCACCGGCGTAAATCGATTCATTGCCTCCTCCGCCATAAATCAGGTCGCTGCCTGCATGTGACCAAATGGAGTCATTGCCCGCATTGCTGTAGATGGTGTCGTTGCCTGCATGACCCTGGATGAGGTCAGAGGCCAAGCCCGTGGTGATCAAATCGTTACCGGCACCCGCCAACACCGAACTGGCACCGTCAGAGCTGTAAATGGTGTCATTGCCTCCCGTAATCTCCACCAAGGCATCATCGCCAAAGATGTAATCACCATTGATTGAGCCGCCATTGCGCGCATCAATGAGGTCGTTGCCATAGCCCCCATAAATGGTTTCCACCGACAAGCTGCCCGTGGTGAAAATGGTGTCGTTGCCCAGGCCAGAAGAAATCACGCTGATCGCACCACCGGTTTGCACCATGTAATCATCTCCAGCTTCACCCATCAGAAATTTGCTGGTACCGGTACTGATCACGGTGTCGTTGCCCAAACCCCCAAATACGCTGGCGTTGTTGCCATTGGTGGTCACATGGTCGTTGCCGTCGCCACCCCACAGGAAATCGGCACCGGTACCACCTGTCAGGGTGTCATCGCCTGCATCTCCCGTGATGCTGTCGACACTGGCGCCGCCCAACAAAGAATCATTGCCCGAGCCCCCCGACAAGGTGTTTGCACCACTGCCGCCCACCAAGGTGTCATTGCCTGCGCCACCCAGCATGGAGTTAAAACCCACACCCCAGGCATACACCTGATCATCGCCATCGCCAGCATCCACACGCTGGGTGTAAGTAGAGCTGTTGTGCGAATTGCCCACGTAAACCGTGTCATTGCCAGCCCCCGAAGTGACGGTATCGGTATGGCCGGAAGCTTCTGTCTCACCTGTTTTGCCCACATCAATGTAGTCATTACCGCTGCCAGTGATCACCCGTTCGGCCCCAAAAGCGCCGGAGCCCGCCTGAAGCCAATTGTTGCCGTTGCCCGCATCAATGTAGGTGATTGCAGTGCCATTTGACCAAGTGCCGTAATAGGGCTGTCCCATGAAGTTCACGATGGTGTCATTACCAGCACCGGCATAAACAGTGTCATTTTGATAGTTTGTATAACTCTGGCTGGCCTGGTCACCCATGTCGATGTAATTGTCGCCACCGACCACACTCACAAACTCACTTGCACCGCCTCCGGTGTAAATCGTGGCATTGCCGGTACCGGCATAGATGTAATCCACACTGTTGTCCGTGCCCGCTGCATTGATGAAGTCGTTGCCCCCGCCACCCCAGATGGTGTCGGCGCCGTCGCCCGCGATGATGCTTTCGGCTGCGGCAGAGCCAAACACCCGATCATTGGCCCAGCCCGTCCAGATGTGCTCAAACCCTCGCACATAGTCCATGCCCGTGGTGCCGCCACTGATGGACACCTGCTGGAAACTGGCAGAACCACCATCCAGACTCACCCAGACCGCGTTATTGGATTGGTAGAACAACCAGTCGACCCCGGTGCCGCCATCCACGGTATCAGAATCATCGGCCGTGGCACCAGCACCTGGGCTGACTGTGTCATTGCCCGCGCCCGTCACAACCCGATCGTTACCCCCCCCCGCCCAAATAGAGTCATTGCCGGTTCCAGTGGTGATGGACTCCGCCCAGGTGCCCGTCACCGAGCTGGTAGAACCCAAGCCGGCATGGAACGTCAGGTTGCCGTTGCCGAAGAGCCAGACATCAATGTACCGCGCTTCATCTGTGCCAAAGGTCAAGCCGCCATTGATCGTGACACTGGCCACGTTGCTGCCGACATTGGCAAAAGCCGTCACATCGCCGTTGAAAGCGCGCAAATCCAACGTGTCCGCTGGGCCCAAATTGGTGGTTTCACCTCCCACATAGGTGTCATTGCCTGCCTCGAGCACAAAGGCGTCTGCGCCTGTGCCCCCGACTAGGCTGTCATCACCCGAGCCACCCCACAGGGTGTCATTGCCACCCACGGCGCTCAGGGTGTCTCGACCTTGACCACCTTGCAAGAAGTTGGCCACCCCATCACCGACCAGCAAATCGGCACCAAAACCGCCATAGACATGCTCAATGCCCGTCAGAATGTCTGTACCTTCGGAGCCGACCACACTGCCGTTGCCCACTGCAGCCACAGCCCCCACACCCAAAGCGGTGCCTGTGGTGCCCAACGCAGCGCCCAAAGAAACCGTCACAGCGGCTGCAGCCTGGCTGTAGTCGGCCCAGTCGTTGCCTGCACCACCGAGCAAGGTGTCATTGCCTGCACCGCCGGTCAAGGTGTCATCGCCCACACCACCACTCAAGGTGTCTAAGCCTGCTGCACCATTGAGCCAGTTGTTCTGGTTGTCGCCCACCAAGGAGTCATTGCCCGACGCGCCCAGCACGTTTTCGATGCTGAACAAAGAATCGTTGCCCGTGGCCCCTTGCACCGTGCCCGCCACCAGATTCACGGTGACAGCACCGATGAGATCACCCGCGTTGGGCGTGAAATCGGCCCAGTCGTTGCCCGCCCCCCCATTGATGGTGTCGTTGCCGGTGCCACCGCGCAAGGTGTCGTCGCCACCGGAGCCGTTCATGGTGTCATTGCCTGCACGTCCCGTAGCGAAATCTGCACCGGCCGTGCCCATCCAAAAGGTGTTGGCTGAGGACAACTGCGACAAATACACGGCGGTCACGCCGCTTTGCACCGCTACCGTGTCGTTGCCCCCAGTCGTGCCTCGGTTGGTGTAGAGCAAATAACTGCTGCCCGAAATATTGAGGGTGTCGGCGGCCAGATCGGCATTGCTGTCCAAGATGTCCCAGCCATCGGGCAGGTACACCTTGCCATTGACGCCGTCGATTCGCAAGAACGCTGCAGAACCCGCCAGGCCGGTGATCATTTCCACATTGCCCATGTCCGAGCCCATTTTCAGCTGATTCAAGCCGCTGCCAATGTCGATGGCTTCAATGTTCGTCAAGGCACCCAGCACTCGGCCACCGCTGACGGCGTCGGCCACCGTCAAATCAAAGGTTTGACCACTGCCCACCAACTGCAACACATCATTGCCCACACCGCCTTGCAAATTGATGCCCGAAAAATCCCCGCCCAATTGGTGGAAAACAACCGTGTCATTGCCATCGCCTGCCGTGATGATGCCCGCAGCACTGATCTCCAGATAAT
Source organism: Limnohabitans sp. (assembly GCA_044361935.1). Taxonomy (GTDB): domain Bacteria; phylum Pseudomonadota; class Gammaproteobacteria; order Burkholderiales; family Burkholderiaceae_C; genus Limnohabitans_A. The sequence goes on from JBIKHW010000040.1 coordinate 9,626, forward strand.
CGTCGCCCAGACCGCCATCAATCAAGCCGGTACTGTCGCTGCCCATGGTGTAGATCGTGTCGTTGCCCAAGCCCCCCAAGATGGTGTCATTGCCCGAAGCACCAGACAGGATGTTGTTTTGCGCATCACCGACCAAACGGTCACTGCGGGTTGAACCATTGACATTTTCGACCTCCGAGATCAGGTCGGTGGCTGCGCCAATGCTGGCGCGGCCAGCCGTCAAGTCCACCGAAACACCCACCGCAACCTGGGCATAGCTGACCCAATCGCTGCCATCACCACCCGCCATCAGGGCACCACCACTGCTGGCCAAGGTGTCATCGCCTATGCCACCGTGCAAGGTATCGGCACCGGTGCGGCCCCAGAGGTAATCATTGCCCACTCCGCCCATCAGCCAGTTGTTTCCGACGTCACCCACCAAGGTGTCATTGAACCTGCTGCCCATCAGGTTTTCAATGCCCACCAGCGAGTCTTGCGCACCAAATCCATCCGTGCCCAAGCTGGTGAGCAAATCCACATTGACCGCACTGAGGTCGGCGTCGTAGCTGACCAGATCAATACCGGCATCGCCAAAGAAAGTGTCATTGCCCGAACCACCCACCAAGGTGTCATCGCCCGAGCCACCCGCCAAGGAGTCGTTGCCGTCATCACCACGCAAGCTGTCGTTGCCTGCACCGCCAAACAAGGTGTCAGCTCCTGCGCCGCCAATGATGCTGTTGGTGCCACTGTCGCCGCCCAGGTTATCGGCAAATGCCGTGCCCACCATGTGCTCGATGTTGAGCAGGTAGTCGGTGGACCCTGTGCCGTCAGTAAATACGGCCGCAGCGCCACCAGCCACGGTGCCAATGGCACCAGAGGTGGCAGCACCTTCAAAGACCAACCAATCATCACCGGCACCACCATCCATGGTGTCGTTGCCAAAACCACCGATGAGCGTGTCATTGCCTGCACCCGCCAAGAGGCTGTCCGTTCCTAGGCCACCATCCAGGATGTTGGCACCCGACCCGCCAAAAATTGTGTCGGCACCAGCGCCACCCAATGCGTTTTCGATTGACACCAGGCTGTCACTGCTGGCCGCCACGTCTACGCCCGTTGCCACACCCGTCAACAAGTTGATGTTGACGGCATTGGTCGCGGCGGTGTAGCTGATGGTGTCGCTACCGTCAAGCCCTTCAAAGTCATCATTGAGCCCTGCGCCACGCACCATGCCATTGAACAAGTCGCCTAGTGCGGTGCCAGACATGCCCCAGCGGACAACGATGTTGTTGTTATCACCCAGGTTGAACCCCAGGGGAACCGATGCGTCGTTGATCACATTGCCTGCCAAGTCGGTCAGGCGCGCACCCAGGATGTTGTTGACGGTCAGATCACCTGTCGATTGGTTCGCGCCAACGGTATAAACCCCTTCCAACAGTTTGCCGTCTACAGCAGCCGTCAAGGTCACGGCCATGCCGGTGTCCAGCGCAACCCGAATGAATGAGCCCGCTTGCACGGCTTCGTTGATGGTGGCCGAGACATTGATGTTCGCCCCCACCACAGCACCCCCGGTGGCCACACCGTTGACCACGGCGTAGTTGAGGACACTGCTGCTGAAGAAATTCTCAGCAATCGAGGTGGTGTTGTCCAATGTGAACGTCAAGGTGGTGATCGCACTGACATTGCCAAACGCATCCGTCACACGGGCTTGCAAAATGTGTTGCCCATCCGTCGTGGGAGGTGCAAACGTGCTCAGCCATCCACCACCGTTCAGGTTGTAGGCGACCGTCCCGCCGCTTTCCACGTTGTCGATGCTGACGCGCCCGTCTTTGGTAATTTGATCGGTTCTGCTGCCGCCCGTATCGCTGGTCAATGCAAGTGTCGGTGCATCCGTGCTCAAGTCCAGCAAGAAACTGAAGACTCGGTCAACGCCGGCATTGTTGGCCACATCCACTGCGCGCACTTGAACGACGTTGACACCTTCTATGGCGTTGAAGGTCGTTTTCCAGGTCGTGCCCCCGTCGGTGCTGTATTGAATGAGGCTGTTGGCCTCAGCGCCTGTGACAAAAATTCGGCCATCGTTGGTCAGCAAATCGCCATCTGCGCCTGCGTCACATAAGAGTGCAACGGTAGGAGCCGCCGGACCTGTCGAGTCCAGGGTGAAGGTCAATGGCGTGCTGGTGCTGAAGTTGCCCACTTGGTCGGTGGCAATGGCCCTGACCTGATAAGCACCATCGGTGATGGGTGAGAAAGTTGCTGTGGGCGTACTCCAGACACTGCCCCCATTGGTGCTGAACTGGTAAGTGATCGTCACACCCGGGCTGTAGGTCTGTGCAAACTTGACCAAGCCATCGTTGGTGATGCGGTCAGCCATATACAACGTGCTGCGACCGCTGTCGGTTTTCAGACTCAATGTCGGGACCGTGGGTGCAGCCGTCATGCGTGTGAAATCGATGGCATCTGTGCGTTCGTTGTCCAGGTTTGTCCGCCATCGCTGCTGAGCAAATTACTCAACTTGGCGTTGTCGGCCGAGACATCACCCAAATCAAACGCTGTGACTTTTTCACTGAAAACAATCGTCACAAGAGCTGTCTCACCAGCTTTCAGGGAGGCTTTGCTGATGGCAATGCTTTGCACCGTGGGCGCCAGCGTGTCCACCGAGTACGAATGGCTTTGGCTGACGCTGCGGCTGTTGCCTGCGGCGTCGGTGGCCACCACCAGTACATTCACGGTCTTATCGGGGTCGGCTATCAAATCAGCGGTGTCCACGTCCAGGCTGAAGTGACCCACCGCATCGAGCACGCCGGTCACGGTTTGGCCATTGACCATGACACTGACCGCATCACCCGCACGCGCCTGGGTGACAACACCCGTCACTGCGGTGAGTGTGGCTTGGGCGTCCAGCGGCCCAATACCGTTGTCTCCCGTGAGCGCGCCCACGGTCAACACCGGCATTGGGCTGGTCGTGTCGAGGGTGAAATTGAACACCACTGGTGTACTGATGTTGCCTGCCACGTCGGTTTGACGCACTTGCACGCTGTTGGCGCCTTCGGTGGCTGTAAACGTCACACTCCAGGTGTTGCCGTTGGTGCTGTATTCCAGCAATGCACCGGACTCGCCTGTGACGTTCAAAGACCCGATGGTCGTGATCTTGTCGCTGCTGCTCGTTCCCGAATCGCACAGCAAACTCACACCAGGGTTACCGACCGTTTTATCGATGACCACGGTGAGGTTTTGCGTGGCGTTGGTGGCCCCCGTGTAGTTGACCACCACCAGGCCCGAGCTGATGGGGTTCACCGGCGTGACACTCCACAAGCCATTGATGTCCACGGTGGTGTTGAGCTCCTCCAGCGTGCCGGGCATCGTCACCTTGACCGAATCACCGGCCTTGCCCGTACCACTGATGGTGGGGGTATCGTCATTGGTGGTCAGATCGGTCAAGCTGCCGCTGTTGCTGGTATTGGCCAGCACCGCCGTGAACGTATCACCTTTGGTATTCAGGGTGAAGGTCAAGGGCTCCGAAATGGCCTGGTTACCTGCCGAGTCGGTGCTGCGTGCATAGACTGTGTTGCTGCCTTCGACAGCACTGTAGGTGCTCACCCAGGCGTTGCCATTGGTGCTGTATTCAACCAAGGCACCGGTATCCACACCGCTGACGGTGATGGCGCCTTGTGTCGTCACCAAATCACTGGGGGTGCCGGTGTCAGAGACCAAGGACAAACTGGGCTTGGTGATTTGCGTATCGATGGTGAAGGTCAGCGTGGAAACCGATCCGGCATTGCCTGCCGCATCGATGACCCTGGCCCTGACCGTATTGGCTCCCTCAGCCGCCGCGAAAGTGGACGCCCAAGACACGCCATCGGTGCTGTATTGCAGACTGGCACCCGCTTCGAGGGTGGAGGCCACGATGGCACCGGTATGGCTGACTTTGTCAGCGCCAGAAGTTCCGGAATCACATACCAAGGCCAAGGCAGGCGCTATTGGGCCTGTGCTGTCCAGGGTAAAGGCCAACTCGGTGACACCCGAGACCAGCCCCGCCAAATCCGTCACCCGCACGCGCACGGTGTTGGCGCCTTCCGCAGCTGCGAACGTGGTGGTCCATACGCTGCCATTGGTGCTGTATTCCAACAAACCACCTGTTTCGACGGTGCTCACCTGCAAGCTGCCGTTAAAACTCAACTTGTCGCTGGCAGAGCTGCCACTGTCACAGACCAGGGCCACCGTGGGATTGGATGGGGCTGTGGTGTCCAGACGGAACACCAGACTGCCCACCGCGCTCACATTGCCTGCCAGATCCACCGCACGGGCATACACCGTATTGGTGCCTTCAGCTGCTGCAAACGTGGTGGCCCAAGTGAGCGCATCGGTGCTGAACATCATTGTGGCACCCGCTTCATGGCTCACATTGATAGCGCCTTGCGCGGTGATCCGATCGCTGCTGGTCAAGCCCCCATCACACACCAGCGTGATAACGGGTTGATCGGGCCGCGCAGTGTCCAGCGTGAAGGCCATGTCCTTGATGCGCACATTGCCTGCCGCATCGCTGACACGCACTTTGAAGGCATTGCCGCCCTCCACGGGCACAAACGTGCCCAGCCAGGTGCCGCCGCCGTCCAGGCTGTAGCTGATGGCATCGCCCGCCACGACACCTGTTGTCAGCAAACCCGCAGAGTGGGTGACTTTGTCAGTGGCCACACCACTGTCACACAGCAGGGCCACAGAGAAATCAGCCACAGAACTGTCAAGGGTAAAACTCAAGGGGTTGGAGACGGCTGCATTGCCTGCGCCGTCCGTGGCACGCACCCTCAGGGTATTGAGACCCTCGTTGGCCGTGAAGGTGGTCAACCACAAAATACCGTCGGTGCTGTATTCGAGCGTTGCGCCAGCTTCTGCCTTCACACTGACAGCGCCTTGCTGGGTGATTTTGTCGGCCGTGCTGATGCCGCTGTCACAGGCCAATGTCACCTCGGGGTTGGCAATGGTTTTGTCAATGACCAAGGCCAGTGTTTGCGTGGCGGCTGTGGCGCCGCCGGTGCTGGTGGCGCTGACAGTGACGTTGCCGCTGCTGATGGCCAATGTGGGCGTGACCGACCATAGGCCATTGGCCCCGACGGTGGCCGTCATGACTTCGCCCGTGCCAGGCATGGTGACGGTGATCACATCACCATCGGCCCCGGTGCCGCTGATGGTGGGCGTGTCGTCACTGGTCACCAGATCACTCTTGGCGCCTGTGTTGCTGCTTTCGTCCAGGCGTCCGGTGAAGCTCGGTGCACGGGTGTCCACTGCATAGCTGGCACTGGCCACAGTCCCGGCATTGCCTGCCAGGTCGGTGTAAGTGTTGGCCAGCGACAAGCTGTTGACCGGCACCTGAATGTTGGCAGATGGCGTGAACGTGGCCACCCAGCTCAGGCCATCAGTGCTGGCGGTGAAGGTGCTCAATGTGCCATTGGGCGCGGACACATCGGCATTGCTGAAACCACTGACCCGTTCACTGAAAGTGATG
>JBIKHW010000189.1:0-6701 GCA_044361935.1 Limnohabitans sp.
TCCAACGGTTTTTCACTGGTGCGCAAGTGCATCGAGCGCGCCGGTGCCGACGCACCCGCCTCGCTGGACGGCAAGCCCTTCAAGCAAGCCCTGATGGAGCCCACCCGCTTGTATGTGCTGAACGTGCTGGCGGCCTTGGCCAAGCATCCGAACACGCCAGAGACTTCAGGCATCAAGGCCTTGGCCCACATCACTGGCGGCGGCTTGCTCGAGAACATCCCTCGTGTGCTGCCAGACGGCCTGGCCGCTCACCTGCAAAAAGGCAGCTGGCCGCAAACCGAGCTGTTTGCCTGGCTGCAAAAAACGGCAGGCATCGACGACATCGAGATGAACCGCACCTTCAACAACGGCATCGGCATGGTGGTGGTGGTGGACGCCGCCGAAGCCCAGGCCTGCGCCGCCACCTTGCGCGAGGCGGGCGAAACGGTTTACACCATCGGCCGCATCGCGCCCCAAGGTGATGGGGCCCAAGTGGTGGTGGCCTGAACCGTCAGGCCTGAAGACGCTGGGCAAGCCCCAGGACTTACCTGCCGCAGGGGGCTGTCAGAGCGCCGCAAGCTCGATCACCCGGTTGCGCAGGGCCACGGTGTCGGGCCCTGCGGGCACAGCCTCCAGGTACAGCCGCAGGTCCTGCAAGGCTTCGTGCACATGTCCCAATTCGGCATGCACCAGGCCACGGTCGCGTCGCTCAGACCAGACCTCGGGCAACAAAATGACCAAGCGGTCCAGCACCTGCAGCATGCGCGGCCAGTCTTCCTGTGAGCGGAAGATTTCTTTCAAATTGCGCAGCATGCGCGCCAACATGTCGCGCGGTGGGCAGGCTTGCAAATACAAACCCAACGGGGTTTCTCCATCGTCGAGGTCGGGCGCAGCGCTCTGGTCTGCCGGGTCCCGGAAAGGGCTCAGGCGCTCGGACAAACTGTCCAGCCCCAAGGACTCACCCGTGAGTGGATCCAGCACCACCAAGCCCCCTTCAAGTGCCACTTTGACCAAAAAATGGCCGGGGAAAGAAATGCCCTGGGCGTTGAGCTCCAGCGCTCGGGCCAGCTCCAGCCAAATCACCGCCAAAGAAATCGGAATGCCTCGGCGCGTGCGCAGCACCTCGAAGATGTAGCTGTTCTCCGGGGCGTAATAGTCGTTGGCGTTCACCCCAAAGCCCAGGTCTTTGTAGAAGACCTGCGTCAGGATGGCCAAGCGGGTCAGGTCATCGGCCTCGTCGGGCATGCGTGCCGTGACCCGTTTGAGCAAACGCGCCACATCATCCAGCACCTGCTGCACGTCGAGGGTGGGCTCTTCATCCTGCGCAAGACTGGCGGCCGCCTCCAGCAAAGGAAAGTGCTCATCGCTTTGCACCAAGCTGGCAAAGTAACCCAAAGGGGTCGGGGCAGAAAAAGTCAGCGGCATCAGAAATCCTTCAACGCTTGAGGAAGGCCTTGAGCCGCAAACCCGTGGCCCACAAAACACCAAAATAAAGTAAGGCCGAGGTCGCCAAAACGGTCACCATCCAACCGATGCGCAGCCAGGCCTCTTGGCGCATGGCCACCCAAGGCAAATGGTTCGCGGCGAACCACAACAAACCTGTCAACAAAGCCGTGGCCAGCAGCACCTGCAAGCCAAAGCGGCACCAACCGGGTTGCGGCTTGTAACTGCCCCGGCGCAGCAGGCCCACCAACAGCCACAAGGCATTGACCAAAGCCCCCAAACCGATGGACAGCGCCAGCCCAGCATGAGCCAGATAAGGCACCAGCAGCACGTTGAAAATTTGGGTGAGCACCAACACGGCCACCGCGATGCGCACTGGGGTGCGGATGTCCTGGCTGGCGTAGTAGCCTGGGGCCAAGACCTTGATCGCCACCAGGCCCAGCAAGCCCACGCCGTAACCGGTCAGGGCCAAGGTGGTTTGCTGCACATCGCGGTCAGTAAAGGCCCCGTAGTGATAGAGCACCGACACCAGCGGCTGCGAAAACACCAGCAAAGCTGCCGCACACGGCAAAGCCAACAGCAGCACCAGACGCAAGCCCCAGTCGAGCATGGCGGCATAACGCTCGCTGTCGCCCGTGGCTTTGGCAGCTGCCAGCTGAGGCATCAGCACGACGCCCAGCGCCACGCCCAAAATGGCCGTTGGGAACTCCATCAAACGGTCGGCATAGGTCAACCAGCTGACGCTACCCGGGGCCATGTAAGAGGCGATCTGGGTGTTGATGAGCAGGGAAATTTGGGCCACACCCACGCCCAGCAAAGCCGGGCCCATCAGACGCAGGATGTTCAAGGTGGCGGGGTTGGTCCATGCCTTTTTGATGGCGCGCGGCCGCACGCCCAAACGGGGCAGCAAACCCAGCCGAGACAAGGCCGGAAGCTGCACCGCCAACTGCAAGGCCCCGCCCACCATCACCCCCACGGGCAAGGCATAGATGGCCTCTACACCCTGCTTGGCCAACCAAGGCGACAAAAACCAAGTGGCTGCAATCACACTCACATTCAGCAGGACGGGCGTAGCCGCAGGTACGGCAAAACGCTTCCAAGTGTTCAAAATGCCGGCAGACAAAGCGACCATGGACATGAAGGCGATGTAAGGAAACATCCAGCGCGTCATGTTGACAGCCGCCCCGTAACCCCGGGCATCTTGCTGCAAGCCACTGGCCATCAACCAGACCAACCCCGGCGAAACCAGAACACCTAAGATGGACAAAGCCAGCACCGACCAGGCCAGGGCCGTGGCCACGCTGTCAATCACTTCCTTGGTGGCCTCGTCGCCATGCTGGGCACGGGTGGCCGCCAGCACCGGCACAAAAGCCTGGCTGAAGGCCCCTTCGGCAAACAACCGCCGAAACAGGTTGGGAATGCGAAAGGCCACATTGAAGGCATCGGTCAAGGCGCTGGCCCCGAACATGGAGGCCATGAGCAGCTCGCGCACCAAACCCGTGACCCGGGAGGCCAGGGTAAAAATCGACACAACAGAAGCAGATCTAAGGAGGCTCACAGTGGGCGAGTGTAGCGGCCACTTCCGCGAATGCTTGCCATGCCATGGCCGCGGGACGGATTCAGACGCCGGCCTGCCGTCGAGATCTGCCCGGGGAGCCGGATGCCGTTTTAGTGTCTGCTAGAATGCTGGGTTCGCTGGACATCATCCTCAGACACTGAAAGAACTTAACTATGGCATCCGCTAAACCCAAAAAGAAAAACCCCCGTCTTGCTTCCGGCCGTAAACGCGTCCGCCAAGACGTCAAAATCAACGCTGCGAACTCTTCGCTGCGCTCCAAATACCGCACCGCTGTGAAGAACGTCGAAAAGGCGGTCTTGGCAGGCGACAAAACCAAAGCCACCGAGTTGTTTGCCAAGATGCAAACCGTGGTGGACACCATTGCCGACAAGGGCATCTTCCACAAGAACAAGGCCGCTCGTGACAAGAGTCGCCTGAGCGCTAAAGTTAAGACTTTGGCTCTCGCCGCAGCCTGATCCGCTCCACCAGATCAACAGCCCGGCGAGGCACTGTCCTCGCTGCCGTTTGAAACGGGTGCGCTGTCCGCGAACACTGAACCGCCCTGGTGCAAACCTTGGCGGTTTTTTCATGCCCTTTTGAGGGATGGACCAAGGCTGAGTTGGCACTTTGCAGAGGCCGAGTTGGGACTTGTAGAGACTGGGTTTGGAGCTTTGCGGAGGCTGCGTTGAGGCCATCGCCGGTCTCCTCATGACTCGCTTCGCTCGCAAAAATCGTCACCCGGCGATGGCCCCTACTCAGCGGGGTTGATCTTGGCATCCATACCTTCAAGAACTCGGGACCCATAAAAAAACCGCCCTAGGGCGGTCGGTTCTTGGGTCTTATTTGGGTGGGGGTGGGTCGGGCAACAAACAGGCTTCAGCCACCTGCAAACCATTGTCACGCGCAAAGTTCATCACAAAATCCCAGGCCATGACGTTGTGATCGCGCAGTTCGTGGTGGACCACTACACATTTGACGCCACCCAATGTAGTGGGAATACACCAAGGGGAGTAACTCAGGTGGCTGCCAGGGGTGGCGCCGCCGGGGCGAAAGGGGCTCATGACGCCCGCCAGGCGTTCGGCCCAGTCGCTGGGTCTGAAAGGCTTGCCGTCCTGGGTGATGCCCTGGATGAAAACTTCTTTGGCGTTGTTGGAAACCATCGGATAGAGGTGTGAATCAGTTGGCCCCGCAAGGGGGATCGCCACCCACGGGTTTACCCAAGTATTGTATCTTATATAAGACTTGAGACCTCCCCAAAATCCCTTGGCACAAGGCTGAAATGAACTGGGCAGGCCCTGCCCTTTCTGCCTCTAAAATCTGGTTTCAGCGGCCCCTCATCGTTGGGCCGATTTTTATTTCAGGAGTTCACGCATGTCCGCTTTCATTGAAGCCGCCTCACCGCACACCATGAACACCTATGGCCGACTGCCGATCGCACTCAGCCATGGTCAAGGTTGCCGAGTCTGGGACGTCAATGGCAAGCCATACCTCGATGCCCTCGCTGGCATCGCTGTGAACACCCTGGGCCACAACCATCCGGATCTGGTGCCTGCGCTGCAGGACCAGCTGGCCAAGATGATCCACAGCTGCAACTATTTCCATGTGCCCAACGCCGAAGTGCTGGCGGCCAAGCTGGTGGAGTTGTCGGGCATGACAAACGTGTTTTTCTGCTGCACGGGCCTGGAAGCCAACGAGGCGGCCATCAAGCTGGCCCGGAAATACGGCCACGACAAGGGCATCGACAAACCCGAAATCGTGGTTTATGAAAAAGCGTTCCATGGCCGCAGCATCGCCACCCTCAGCGCCACCGCCAACGAAAAGCTGAAAAAAGGCTTTGGCCCGATGCTCGAAGGTTTTGTGCGTGTGCCGGTCAACGACATCGAAGCCCTGAAAAAAGCCACCGAAGGCAACCCCAACGTGGTGGCGGTGTTCATGGAAACCATCCAGGGCGAAGGCGGCATTAACCCGATGCGCATCGAATACTTGCAGCAAGTACGCGCCCTGTGCGACCAAAAAGACTGGCTCATGATGATCGACGAGGTGCAGTGCGGCATGGGCCGCACGGGCAAATGGTTCGCCCACCAGTGGGCGGGCATCGTGCCCGACGTGATGCCGCTGGCCAAGGGCCTGGGCTCGGGCGTGCCGATTGGCGCGGTGGTGGCCGGACCCAAGGCCGCCCACATCTTCCAGCCCGGCAACCACGGCACCACTTTCGGTGGCAACCCGCTGGCGATGCGGGCCGGGGTTGAGACCATCCGCATCATGGAAAAAGACGGACTCATGGCCAATGCCGCGCGGGTCGGTGACCATTTGCGCGCTGCCCTTGAAAAAGCCTTGGCGGGTGTCCAAGGCGTCAAGGAAATCCGTGGCCAAGGCCTGATGCTGGGCGTGGAACTCGACCGCCCCTGCGGTGCCATCTGGACCCGCGCAGCCGAAGCCGGTCTGCTGCTGAGCGTGACAGCCGACAGCGTGATCCGCCTGGTGCCACCGCTCATCATGACCGAGGCCGAAGCCGACGAAGTGGTCGCTATTTTGGTGCCCCTGATCACCACCTTTTTGGCAGAAACCGCATGAGCCAGTCGCCACCCGTGCCCGTGCGGCACTACCTGCAGTTCACCGACCTCACGGCCGATGAGTACGCGCATGTGTTTGCACGCGCCGCCGAGATCAAGCGCAAGTTCAAGGCTTACGAAAAGTACCACCCGCTGGCCGACCGCACGCTGGCCATGATTTTCGAAAAAGCCAGCACCCGCACGCGCGTGAGCTTTGAGGCCGGCATGTACCAGCTGGGCGGCTCGGTGGTGCATCTGACCACCGGCGACAGCCAATTGGGCCGCTCCGAGCCCATCGAAGACAGCGCCCGCGTGATCAGCCGCATGACCGACCTCGTCATGATCCGCACTTACGGTCAAGACAAAATCGAGCGCTTTGCGTCGCACTCGCGTGTGCCGGTCATCAACGGCCTGACCAACGAGTTCCACCCCTGCCAGATCCTGGCTGACCTGTTCACCCTGCTGGAGCACCGGGGCCTGGACGCCCATGGCCAACCCGACCCGTCTTACCTCAAGGGCAAAGTGGTGGCCTGGGTGGGCGACGGCAACAACATGGCCAACACTTGGCTGCAGGCGGCCGAGTTGCTGGGCTTCACGGTGCACCTGAGCACGCCCAGCGGCTACGAAGTGGACCAGGCCGTGGCCGGTTTGCGCAGCGCCGACAGCTACAAAATCTTCAAAGACCCCGAAGACGCTTGCCGTGGTGCCGATCTGGTTACCACCGATGTCTGGACCAGCATGGGCTTTGAGGCCGAAAACGAAGCGCGCAAGAAAGCCTTTGCCGACTGGTGCGTGGACGAGGACATGATGCAAGTGGCCAAGCCCGACGCCCTTTTCATGCACTGCCTGCCCGCCCACCGGGGCGAAGAAGTCAGCGCCGAAGTCATCGACGGCCCACAATCGGTCGTCTGGGACGAAGCCGAAAACCGCATGCATGTGCAAAAAGCGCTCATGGAGTTTTTGCTGCTGGGTCGCGTCAAGGCCTGATCTGACAACGGAAGAGATACCGGATCTAAGACCTCAAGGGTTCATGGATACCGGGTCAAGATGCTATGGATGCCTCCCTCCTTCGGGACAGGCAAATGTGAGCGCCGAAGGTCGCTGAACAGCCGTTTATCAGGACACTCGCACGATCGGGGTGGATCCTCTGATGGATACGGCATCAAAAG
>JBIKHW010000190.1:0-6699 GCA_044361935.1 Limnohabitans sp.
GTCAGTGGATTGGACACGCTGCGTATTTTGCGGGATAAGAAGGCGCATTTTGAGCGCTGGGGGAAATGACCGGCAGGTAACGTATTTCAGGGCACGATTTCAGAACGACAGGCTCAGCGCTGCATGCGAAAGGCCTGACGGCCCTCTTGGGGTCCTCTGCGCTCGCCTCTCAAGGCTTGTCCGCAGCTGCCTGGCACCACTTCGCCCAGCCAGGTGGCAGCGATGCGCTGGCCGTCATGAGACTCTTCCAGGGTGAATTCCCCCTTTTCCAGGTCAGCCACCACGGGGTAGCGCTGCCCCCCTTGTGTCAGCTCGCCACGCAAGCTGCCCCGGTGTTCGGGGTGTGGGCCAAGTTGCAGGGACCAGCTGGGAGCTGCACTGCCCAATTGCACCGTCCAGACACCGTGCAATTGTTCGGGCTGGACGTCGGCAGAGTCAGGGCAAGCGGGCGGCAGGCTGGTGCAGCCCGACAGGGCAAAAAGTGCGGCCATGCTGGTGATGGACCAAAGACGCAGGAGAGATGTGCTCATGTTTTGGCCTGTGCAGCCGCTGCCGTCGACGCGGCAGCGCGTTGGGCAAATTCGGCCCGCAGCGCTTTGAGTTTTTCGCGCGGGTCTTCCTTGGTGGTGTTTTCGTCCAAGCGCATTTCGGCAATGAAACGGCTGGGCATGGCGGCCACGGTTTCGCGGCCTTTTTTGCGGCGTTTTGTCCAGCTGACAGCCAGGCTGCGCTGGGCGCGGGTGATGCCCACATACATCAAGCGGCGTTCTTCTTGCAGGCGCAGCAAGATGCCTTCTTGGCTGGCCCCTTCGGTGGTGTTGTCGTCGCCCAGCTTGAAAGGCAGCAGGCCCTCGTTCACGCCCACCAAGGTCACATGCGGCCACTCCAGGCCCTTGGAGGCGTGCAAGGTAGACAGCGTGACCACGTTTTGGTCTTTCTCGCGCTCGCTCAGCGTGGAAATCAGCGAGATGGTCTGCGCCACCTCGAGCAGGTTTTTGGTTTCAGTGGCATCCGTTCCCGTGGCGTCGTCGATCTCGCCGCCGCAGCGTCCCGCCATCCAGTCACAAAACTCCAGCACATTGGTCCAGCGGGCCGAGGCCACTTTTTCGTTCTCTTCGCCGTCGTACAGGTGCGACTCGTAACCGATCTCCTGGAGCCACGCCAGCAAAAACGCCAGCGCATCCGTTTTGCCCAAAGTTTGGCGTGCGCGGTATTCCAGGTCATTGATGTAGCGGCCAAACTCGTGCAGACCCGTCACAGCGCGGGCATTCACGGCGCTGGGCAGGCTGCCTGCAAACAAGGCCTCGAACAGACTCAGCTTGTATTGCGTGGCGAAGGTGCCCAGCTGGCCCAGCGTTTGGTGGCCGATGCCGCGCTTGGGGCTGGTGATGGCGCGCAAAAACGCCGGGTCATCGTCGTTGTTGATCCACAGGCGAAACCAGGCGCACAGGTCCTTGATTTCGGCCTTGTCAAAAAAGCTCTGGCCGCCCGACACTTTGTAAGGGATGTTGGCGCGGCGCAGCGCCTGTTCAAAAGGGCGGGCCATGTGGTTGGCGCGGTACAGGATCGCAAAGTCCTTGAACTCGCGGTGCTTGGATTCGAGTGAGTGGCCACCTCGGATCGACTGGATGCGGGCTATGGCCCGGTCGGCCTCGTGCTCTTCGTTGACCGCATCGATCACACGAACCGGTTCGCCCTCACCCAGTTCTGAAAACAGTGTTTTGGGGTACAGCTTGGGGTTGGGTTCGATGACGTTGTTGGCCGCCCGCAAGATGGCGCTGGTGGAGCGGTAGTTTTGCTCCAGCTTGATGACTTTCAGATTCGGGAAATCTACGGGCAGGCGTTTGAGGTTGTCGAGCGTCGCGCCGCGCCAGCCGTAGATCGATTGATCATCGTCCCCCACCGCGGTGAAGCGGGCCCGCTCGCCCACCAGGTGTTTCAGCACCTCGTATTGCGTGGCGTTGGTGTCTTGGTACTCGTCCACCAGCACATGGCCCATCTTGGCCTGCCAGCGCTCGCGCACCTCGGGGTAATCGGCCAGCAGCTTCAGGGGCATGCCGATCAGGTCGTCAAAGTCCACGCTTTGGTAAGCGCTCAGTCGCTCTTCGTAGAGTGCCATGATGCGGGCGATCACCCGGGCGTTGTCGTCGGGGGCTTGTGCGGCTGCTTGGGCCGCATTCAGGCCCATGTTTTTCCAGAGGCTGATGGTCCATTGCCACTGCCGGGCGGTGGCCGCGTCGGTGGTGCCGCCGCAATCCTTGAGGATGCTGGTCACATCGTCCGCGTCCATGATGCTGAACTGCGGCTTGAGCCCCAGCACCTGCCCGTCCTCGCGCATGATGCGCACGCCTAAAGCGTGGAAGGTGCATACCGTCACGTCTTTGGCCGGGCGACCAATCAGCTCCTTGGCCCGCTCGCGCATCTCGGCGGCGGCTTTGTTTGTGAAAGTGATGGCCGCGATGCGCTTGGGCTCCAGCCCGGCTTCGATCAGGCGCCCGATTTTGTGCGTGATCACCCGCGTCTTGCCCGAACCCGCTCCGGCCAGCACCAGGCAGGGGCCGGAAACATAGTTCACGGCTTCGAGTTGGGCGTTGTTGAGTCCGGCTGACATGGGGTGGAGGGCGATCGGGGCAAAGCGAACCATCATAGCGGGGTTGGGTCTGACCATCCTCCATGAGGACCCATCCCTGGCCATCGACGACTTTGGTGACTAGGCGCTGGCCCAGCCTGTCCGGGCTGCGACTGTTGGCGATTGCCGACGACTTCATCGCCTACTGGTTTACCCCGACAATCGACAGATGCTGGAAATACTGCGCGTCACCTTCCCCTTTTTCGCCCTGGTCTTGTGCGGCTATGCCGCGGCCCTGCTGCGGCTCTTGCCCTTGGAGGCCATTCCTGGCTTGAATGGCTTTGTGCTGTTTTTTGCCCTGCCCTGCATGTTGTTCCGTTTTGGGGCGGACACGCCGATTGCCCAATTGCTCGATGCCGGGGTGTTTTTCACGTATTTGTTTTGCGCTTTGGTGATCGTGGCGTTCAGCATTGCCATCAGCTTGAATGGCCGCATCCGCTGGAACGATGCCTCTTTGGGGGCCTTGGTGGCAGCCTTTCCGAACACGGGCTTTATGGGCGTGCCCTTGCTGGTGGCTTTGCTCGGGGCGCAGGCGGTGGGCCCAGCCATTGTGACCATCGTGGTTGATCTGGTGATCACCTCCTCGCTGTGCGTGGCCTTATCGCGCATGGATGCAGCCGGGCAGCATGGTGCGGCAGTGGCCGCCCGCAAGGCACTGGCCGGGGTGCTGCGCAACCCCATGCCCTGGGCCATCAGCCTGGGCGCGGCGTTTTCCTTCTGGAGTTTGGAGTTGATCGGTCCAGTGAATATGACGGTGAGCCTGCTGGCCGATGCGGCCTCGCCTGTGGCGCTGTTCACCATCGGTGCGGTGCTGGCCCGCTCGCAAATGCTGGCGCACGAGCGACCTGATGGGCCTTTGCGCAGCGCCGATTACCTGCCCATTGCGCTGATCAAGTTGGTGTTGCACCCGGTGCTGGTGCTGCTGGTCGGTTTGACGGCCATTCAGTGGGGTGTGCCGATCGAGCCCTTTGCCCTGCAGGTGATGGTGCTGGTTGCCGCTTTGCCCAGCGCCAGCAATGTGTCGCTGCTGGCCGAGCGATTGGGGGCGGACAACGGGCGCATTGCCCGCATCATTTTGGTGACCACGGCAGCGGCGTTCTTGACCTTCTCGGGGGCGGTGGCGTTTTTCAAGATGTGAACGCCGTCGTTGGGGGCAAGCTGGGCTCTGATGGCTTCAGATGGCCTGTGGGTCCACGTCCACCAGCCAGCGGATCACGCCTTTGTGCTCGGGCTGGCTGCGCACTTGGTGCAACACGCCATGCAGGTGCCAGAGCATTTTTTGCAAGGCCATGCGGTTGGGGCTTTCGAGCAGCATTTGGGCGCGTTCCACATCGGCCACACGCTGCATGCTCATGGGCACGGCCGGATACACACTCACCTGCAACACCAAGTCTGCGGTCTCGGGGTCGGCGCTCAGTTGCGCCTCCAAGGTTTCGCGGGCAGCGTTCAGCAGCGCTTGAGCCGCTTCTTGGCTGCGGGCGTCGGCCCGCAGCAGGGCCTGGTGGCTGATGGGGGGCAGGTCGGCGGCGGTGCGCTCGGCCAATTCGCTTGCGGCAAAGGCCGGGTAGTCGTGTTGTTTGAGCGCCTCAAACAGCGCGTGGGTAGGGTGAAAGGTCTGCACCCACATTTCACTCGTGGCACTTTGCGCGGCATCGCGCCCGGCCCGGCCTGCGGCCTGCATGAGGAGTGCAAACAGGCGCTCAGGGGCGCGAAAGTCGCTTGAAAACAGCGCGGTGTCGGGGTTAACTGCGGCCACCAAGGTGATGCGCCGGAAGTCGTGCCCTTTGGCGATCATTTGCGTGCCGACCAACACATCCACCTCGCCCGAGTGCACCTGGGCCAATTGGCTCTCCAGTGCGCCTTTGAGGCGCGTGGTGTCGGCGTCGATGCGGGCAATGCGCACGGGGGTGCCGTCAGGGCGCAACACATGGGCCAGCAACTCGCCCAAGTGCTCTTCAAGCTGTTCGGTGCCCCGGCCAATCGGGGCGATGTCGGCGTTGCCGCACTCGGGGCAGGCGCGGGGCACACGTTCGGTCATGCCGCAGTGGTGACATCGCAGGGTGCGGTCGATTTTGTGGAACACCCGGAACGCGCTGCAGTGCTTGCACTCGCTTTTCCAGCCGCAGTCGGCGCAGTGCAGCACCGGGGCGTAACCGCGACGGTTGAGCAGCAGCATGCATTGCTCGCCCCGCTCCACCCGCTCTTGGATGGCGGCCACCAACTGGGTGGACAGCACGGCGCGGCGCGGCTGTTTGTTCATGTCGACTCGGCGCACTTTGGGCAAGAGGCCGGTGCCGATTCGCGATGGCATGAGCAGGCGCTGGTAACGGCCGCCCGCATCGCCCTCAGTGGCTGGACGGCTGTGGTGCCAGCTTTCGAGCGATGGCGTGGCCGAAGCCAGCAGCACTTGGGCGTTTTGCAAACGTCCACGGTAGACCGCCAGATCGCGGGCGGAGTAGCGTGCGCCTTCTTGTTGTTTGTAGCTGGGGTCGTGTTCTTCGTCGACCACGATGAGCTTCAGGTGCGGCATGGACGCGAAGATGGCCATGCGTGTACCCAGCACGATGCGGGCGTGGCCCGCATGCGCGGCCAGCCAGCCTTTCAGGCGCTGGGCGGGCGTCATGCCGCTGTGCATGGACACCACCGCCTCGGTGCCAAAACGGGATTGCACCCGCTCTTCCAGCTGGGGCGTGAGGTTGATCTCGGGCACCATGATGAGGGCTTGGGCCTGCGGGTCGGTCGCTAACATCCGCTCGACTGCCTGCAAATACACCTCGGTCTTGCCGCTGCCGGTGCTGCCAAACAGCAAAAACGGCCCGCTGCCCTTGGCCATTTGGTCCAGTACTGCGCTTTGTTCGGGTGAGAGGTCCGGGCCGGGGGCGGTTTGCACCGTGCGCACTGTGTTCTGTTTTTTCAGGCGACGCGCCAGTTGTTCGCTGCTCAAGTCGCGCAGTTGGGGCGGCAGGGCAGACAAAGCCACCTCGCCCAAAGAGCGCTGGTAATACTGAGCCGAAAATTGAACCAGTTGCCGCCATGCGGTGTCAAGCGGGGCCAGGCATTCGAGCACGCCCAGCACGTCGCGCACTGCCGATTCGGGTACGTCTGCCGGTGCTGCATTGCGCAGCGCCCAGACCACACCCAGCACGTCTCGCCTTCCCAATGGGACGCGTACAAGTTGTCCCAAATGCACCCCAAATGGGCTACGGTAACTCAGCAGCCCCCCGACGGTGCTGTGGGCAGGGGTCTGGACGGCAACATCGAACCAGTAGTGCGCACTCACATTGTTTCCGATGTTTTGTTGTGAATTTGTCGGTATTGCAAGTTAGATGAACTCTTGAAAGAGAGGCTAAGTCCTTGATTTCAAAGGGCTTTGAGGTTAATGCAGAAAGTCTGTGGATAACTTTGTTGAAAACCCTGTCAGGATGCCTTGGAAGCCTTGAAAATCAAGCTCTTCGTCAAAATGCCCATACATTGGGCATTAAATAAAGTTCAATAAAATCAAGGACTTGCATGCGGGGGTGTTAGTCTCTTTTGTTGCTGTGCAGCAGGATTATGGTATTTGGGTTGAATTTACTTTTGTGCATAAGTCAAGCATCAAGCGGCTTTTTTTGTGTGAAAAAAGTGTTTTTTTTGCTTGGTTTTTATGCTAACGAGTGCTCAGTACAAGCTTGCCGTGCTCACTTTTGACGCAGGGCCTTCGAATGGCTGTGCACCGCCTCCACCAGAGCCGTCACATGCTCGGGCGGGGTGTATTGGCTGATGCCGTGGCCCAGGTTAAAGATGTGCGTGGGGCCGGATTGGGTGGTGTCGGTGTGCGGTTGGCCAAAGCTGTCCAGCACCCGGTGCACCTCGGTCGCGATCTGCGCGGGCGGGGCAAACAAGATGTTCGGGTCGATGTTGCCTTGCAGCGCTTTGCCGGGGCCGCCGACTTGGCCGCCCACCAAGGCGCGGGCGCGGCCCAAGTTCATGGTCCAGTCCAAGCCCAGCACGTCGCAGTTCAGGCCCGCCATCTCTGGCAGCCACAGGCCGCCGCCTTTGGTGAACACGATGCTGGGGATGCGTTGGCCGTT
>JBIKHW010000454.1:0-22558 GCA_044361935.1 Limnohabitans sp.
GCCCAAGGCATGCAAATGCGCGTCAAACTCGACGAAGCCACATTGAAAAAAATCGCCGAGATCACCAAGGCTGAATATTTCAGCGCCGACAACCGCCAGGATTTGCTGCAGATTTACAAATCCCTCAGCAGCAAGATCGTGCTCAAAAAGCACCGGCGCACCGAGATCACCGCTTTGTGTGCCTTGCTGGGCATGTTGCTGCTGTGCTGGGGCTGCGCTTGGACTTGGTGGCGTCAAGGGCGGATCATTTGAGCCCAGCCATGTCGCTCATTCCTGCGAACCACACCTTTCACAAGGTTTAAAGTTCGGGCATGAATCTCACGGGTGGATGGCATTGGCATTGGCGCGCATGGCGATCACAAACGCGTTGGGCACCTGCGTCGGCCCAGATCGAAGATTGGTTGCTGGCCCAGACCATGCCGCGCAATCAGTTGGTTTTGCTGGGGGCTAGTGCGGGCTGGATGCTGCCCACCGCCTGGTTGGCGCAATTTAACGAGGTGCATGCTTGGGACATCGACCCCTTGGCTGCACCCCTTTTTCGCTGGCGTCACGGTCGGCACTTGCAAAGCCGGGGCACGCGCTTGCATCTGCACACGGGCGATGGCTTGGCCCATTTGCGAGAAAGCACCCAGGCCATGCCCGAAGCCTTTTTCTGGTTCGACAACCTGCTGGGCCAGCTGCGGTTCACCCACGAACCACTGGATGCGGTGAGCCGCCGTTTGCAATCGCTGCAAAAAACCTTACACCATGTCGCTTGGGGCAGCGTGCACGACCGCATATCTGGCCGCATCCTGCCGGGCACCGCGATGCCTGTGTCGCGCCAGGGTCTGGCGGGGGTGGCCATGGAGACTGCCGAGGGACAAGCCTGGCTGCAACAGCTGGGGGCCATCAGCCCATGGCTGGACCATCTGACCGAACCGGTGTTGCCTGCAGGCACACCGGTACAACACACGGCCTGGGCCTTCAAGCCAGGCTACGCGCATTGGCTCGAAATGGGCTGGTGCCCGCCCCGGACAACGCGCCCATAAAACAATCACGGCTCCAACCACTTGCAGGTCAATGGCTTGGGCAAAGGTCCAGCGACCAATACTGCCCGATCAAATCGGCACCAAAAGAGTGGTGCTGCTTTTCAGACACCAACACGAACCCAGCCTCCTGGTAAATGCGGCGGGCTGCGTGCAGGATGTCGTTGGTCCACAAAGTGAGCTTTTGGTAACCCTTGGCTTTCGCAAAGGCGATGCATTCCTGCGTGAGGCGACGACCCAGCCCTGCGCCACGCGCATCCGGCTCAACATACAGCAAACGCAACTTCGCCTCTTGCTCTGACACCTTGACCAAAAACACAGAGCCCAGCACCTGGCCATCGCGTTCAGCGATCCAGGCGTTCTCCCATTCGGCGTCAAAATTCTTCACGAACTGCGCGGCGATCTCAGCCACCAAGGCCTCGAAGGTGCCGTCCCAGCCGTATTCCTGCGCGTACAGAATGCCTTGTCGGTGCGCCACCCAGCCGATGTCACCGACTTTCAGACCGCGCAACCCGATGGTGGGGGTCATGTGGGCTTGCCGCCTTCATAGAGCTGCCCAAGCGCCAGCAATTGTGGGGTTTCAATGACCGCGTTCAGGCCATCGAAGTCGAGCATTTTTTCTTGCCAAGGTTGTGTGGTCTGGTGGGTGTGCAAGCTGGCGTAATAGCCTTGCAGCGTGTGCAGCACAGCTCGCGCCGTGCCGCCAGGGAAGATAACGATCTTGAAGCCTCGCTCACCCAACTCTGCCGCACTTTGCACCGGCGTTTTACCGCCCTCGACCATGTTGGCCAGCAAGGGGATGCGTCGGGCAAATTGCGCGCAAGCAAGGTTCATTTGCTCATCGGACCTGAGCGCTTCGATGAACAGTGCATCGACGCCACATTCCAAATAACGTTCGGCACGCTCCAGAGCGGCATCCAGCCCCTCCACCGCCACCGCATCGGTGCGGGCAAGGATCAGGGTATTCTTGTCGTGACGAGCGTCCAGCGCTGCGCGCAGCTTGCCTTGCATCTCGGCCACCGGCACCACACCCTTGCCATCGAGGTGACCACAACGTTTGGGGAATGTCTGGTCTTCGATCTGGATCATAGCCGCCCCGGCACGTTCAAAATCGCGCACGGTGCGCTGCGTATTGAGCGCATTGCCGAAGCCGGTGTCAGCATCCACGATCACGGGTATGCCCACACGGTCGGTGATGTGGGACAAGGTCTGCGCGACTTCTGTTGCAGTGGTCAATCCAATGTCCGAGCGGCCCAAGCGTGTGTACGCAATGGATGCGCCCGACAAATACACCGCTTCAAAGCCCGCTTGCTGGGCGACCAACGCGGTCAGAGCGTCGTACACCCCGGGCGCCAATAAGGCGGTGGGTTGTTGCAGGCGATTCGCCAAAGAGACCTGCTGGGCATGGTGGGTGTGATTCATAAAATGGTTCCTTGCGATCAGTCCAGCTGAGATTGAGGGTTGAGTTGACGGGTCGCCGTGCCAGCTGCTATCCAGCCCCCGCCTATGGCGCTGAGCAATCCATTGCCCGACAAATACCCCCACACCTCATTGCCAGAAACACCACGTGCCGCGCCCCCGGCAGCCAGCAAATTGGGGAGTGGTCGTCCGTCCTCACGCAACACACGACAGGTCGCATCAATGTCCAGCCCACCCTGTGTGTGAAACAGCGCACCGGTGACCTTGACAGCGTAATACGGCGCTTGCAATGCGCGTTTGAAGACTCGGCCAAAACCATCGGCTTGCTGAGGTGCCACTTGATCCAAAGTCGCTTGCAGTGTTTCGACACTGCAGCCCATAGTGGCGGCCAGCTCCTGGACGGTATTGGCCTTGCGAACAGCGCCTGCTTTTTCTGCTTCGACAAAATCAGGGAATTGACGGGCCATGTCCAACAAGGGGCCGTCAAAGACATTCCAGGCAATGTTCCCAGGCTGGTCCAGCACGTTCACGGCGGCCTCGGAATAGCCTTGTGTTTCATCATGGAAGCGATGACCTTCGGCATTGATCTGAACCCCACCCTCCATGATGATCGCCCAGGTCATGAGAGCGCCTTGCGGCGTGACCCAAGAGCCGTGGCCTTGGTAACCACCCAAGTCTGCCAAACGCGCACCCATGGCTTTGCCCCAGGCTATCGCACTGCCATCGTTGCCGACATGACCTCCAAACGCCGCATCGCGCATGGCGGGCAACATCTCGCTGACCATCGCGGCATTGCCGCCGTATCCATTGCAAGCCAGCACCAAAACATCGCAGGCCAGTTGCTCGATCGATCCATCCGGCCGCCTGCAGCCCACACCCAATACCCTGTCGTTGTCATCCATCCAGATCTCACGCACCAGCGCCTCAGTCAATGTATCAGCGCCTGCCTGACTGGCGGTCCGCTCCAAGGCCGCCATCAGGGCAAGGCCTGTGTGCTCGGGGACGGCATGCATTCTGCGCACACGATGACCCGGAAACAAAAATCCATCCAGGACTTCAAAGGTGATTCCCTTTTCCTCGAGGGCATCAATGGCCTGAGACACCGCTTGGGTGTAAGCCTGCACCAAATGGGGTGCCGCCTGTCCATGGGATTTGGCCACCACGTCCTCGGCAAATGCAGCATGGGAGTCATCAATGCCCAAGGACTTTTGCAGACGGGTTTGTGCCGCCGGAACAAAACCTGATGACAAGGCAGTTGACCCACTCGGAACGGCATCACGTTCCAGCAAAACGCATTCGATACCCGCCATCCTGAGTCGGATGGCTGTGGTCAAACCACAAGCACCCGAACCCACGATCAGCACTGGAACATGCGGGACTCCATCGGGCATGGCCGCAGACCGCACCACGGAGGCAGAAGTATTTGGGGCAGTGGCTTGCGTGTTCATGATGGCCTTTTGATGCGCTGACGAAGTTGATTCATGAGGCCTCCGGCCTCAACCATGTTCAGAAGGAAATCAGGAATGGGGTCACATGGGATGAGCGATCCATCGGGCGCAGTGAGGGTCAGCGTCTCCAGATCTAGCCCCAGGGACTGCAAATCCTTGAATGCCGTTGTGTCACGGCAGGTCAAAAGAAGCAGCCCGAGATTGAACGCATTTCGGAAAAACAGTCCACTGAAAGAAGGTGCAATGACGGCCTTGATGCCCAAGTGAACGAGTGCGCCTGCCGCCTGTTCACGTGAAGAACCGATACCAAAGTTCGGACCGGCCACAATCACATCGCCCCTTTGTGCCTCTCGTGCAAATTCAGGGCGAACCGCTTCAAGGCAATGAGGCGCGATACCCTCAATCCCCAACTTCATGTAAGCCCCAGGTGCCATCGCATCGGTGTCGATGTCCGCACCCAACATCCAGACTCGGTGGGATGTGATCATGCCATTGCCTCTCTTGGATCGCTGATGAAACCGCGCAAAGCTGACGCCGCCACGGTGTAGGGTGAAGCCAGATAAACCTGCGCCGTGGCCGAACCCATGCGACCCTTGAAATTTCGAGCCGTTGTGGCAATGACATTGGCACCATCCGGAATACTGCCACCGTAGCCTGAGCAAGCGCCACAGGCTGTGGGCAGGACTTCGGCCCCGGCATCACGCAACACCGACATCACCCCTTCTTGTTCTGCTTGACTTTGATCAGTCAAACTGGCGGGGGCCACCATCAACCGAACACCTTTAGCGACCCGCTTGCCTTTGAAAATTTGCGCTGCCGCACGCAAATCGTCGAGCTTGGCCCCAGTACACGCACCGATGTAGGCCACCTGTACTGCAACGTTTTGGAATTCGCTGACTGCGTGGGTGTTGGCTGGACTGTGTGGTGCCGCCACCTGGGGAGCCAAATTGGCTGCATTGAATCGGTGCACCTCGGCCTGGGCGTCCTCATCGGTGTGCCAATGTCCAAGGTGGATGTCTTCTTTTGACACGCCGGTTTTCACAAGCCAGTCTTGCGTCACTTCGTCTGGTGCGATCAAGCCTACTTGAGCGCCCATTTCAGCACTCATGTTGGACATCGTCATACGCTCTTGCATGGACAAGGCTTGCACCGCCGGACCACAAAATTCAACCGCCTGATAGTCCCCACCATTCATGCCAAATTGACCAATCATGTGAAGCATCATGTCTTTGGCCGTCAAACCCACAGGCAGTTGACCATCCCACCACATGCGCATGGTTTGCGGGACCCGCACCCAGATCTCACCGGTCACCACAACACCCAGCATTTCGGTGCTCCCAATACCGAACATGTAGGTGCCAAATGCTCCGCCGGTCGGAGAATGTGAATCTCCACCAACGCAAAACATCCCAGGGCGCAAATGTCCTTTTTGTGGCAAGACGACATGGCAAATGCCTTGGCTGTCATACACATGCGGCAACTTCTGGTCCTGAGCCCAATCACGGGCTATGCGCACGATGCGTCGCGAATCCTCATCTTGCTCGGGCACGTAATGGTCCATAACGAGCACCACCCGTGATTTGTCCCAAATTTCGGCGCCCAGATCTTCCAGCATCGGTTTAAGCCGCCTGGGCCCCGATGAGTCGTGGAACATGGCCAAGTCAACTTTGCAGCTGATGATGTCTCCCACGGCCACGTGAGATCGACCAGCTGCTTGAGCAATCAATTTTTGCGCCAAGGTTTGGGGAATGGGCGTCTGCGTTGTCATGTCACTGTCCATGTGATTGGGGGGTGGTTTTTTGGTCAGGCACGTATTTCTTTGGCCACAATGCGGGCATCAATGCCACCCACTTGCGACAATTCCATTTGGTATTCATAGCGATCAGGCCGGTACAAACCATGCAACAAAAGTACTGGTCGGTCGGCGGCGTCAAAAACCAAGCGACGAACCGACAACAAAGCGGTGCCAACGGCCACCTCGAGCTCAAGCGCTACTTGAGCATCGGCCTGCCTGGCTGAAACGGTTTGCATTGCACGTCCCAGTTCAATGCCTGACTCCTCAAGCAATTGCAAAATGGGCTTTTGCATCAAGTCACGCCGAACAATGCCTTTGACGATCGATTCCGGACAATAGGTGGTGATGTGCGAAATAGGCCCCTCCTGCGTACTGCGTCGACGCGCCGCTTTGCGGATCTTTGAACCCGAGGTCACCTGCAAGGTCAAGGCCAAACTGTCCGAGGCCTGAATCACGCGCCAGTCCAGCACTTTGACTGTGGTGCCGCGACTCGCGCTCACGATGTTTTCCAGCAGACCCGTCAATTTGGTGGAGGGATGCCCCAGGGTCAACTCGGTAGACTGGCGGCCCCCCAATTCCTTGCGGGTAGCGGGTCTCGTGCCTCGTCCTGCCTCGCGCACAATCAAACCATCCGCAGCAAGAAGCTCCAAAGCGCGACGAACCGTCACCCGTCCTACGCCAAACTGCCGGGTCAACGCCAACTCACTGGGCAAACCATGTGCGAAGCGCCCCTCTTCCAGTTGTTCACGCAACACCAGATAAATCTGATGGTATTTGGTGATGGGCAAAGAAGTAACCATGGGTACTCATTGAATCCATGCAGGCGCAATGGACTGGGCTTCGACTTGAAAAATTTGATCCAAAGGGGCGTTTTGCATCACATGGTAGAGAACAAACCGGTAGGCCTCGCGCCCGGCAAGTTCAGGGGGGGTGAAACAAAACGCCAGATTGCCTGCCGTCGTCAGGCGCTGTGGAAAAGCGTGGTGCAACAAATTTTGTTTGAAAACAGACGCCACAGCCATGGCCGTCTCCGCATCGTCGGCGATGAACTCAACCACCAATCCAGCCTCATGGCTGCTGAACTGCTCGGGCGGCAAGGCTCGCACTGCACCTTGTCCATAAATGTGGGGCACCACGCGCCAGTCGCCGGGCAAGAGGGTTCGCACCTTTTCCTCAACGACAGCCAGCACTTCAGGCAAACAACTCAGAAGACGTGGATCGGCAACGCCAGCGATCAACACCACACGGCTGCCGACGTAGGCAGCCCCTTCAATTTTCAAGGTGGGGTTTTCACGTGGCACGAACTCGGCACCTCTGACTCGGGTTCGGTGCGCATCCACCGCTTCATACTGCGCAGCGTGCAAGCGCAAGGTGCCACCGGGTTCTTCGACTTCGTAGGGGTTGGCCTGTTCGTACAAGGCGTGGGCTGCAACCGAAGCGGGCGTGGCATGACACGCTGTATTCATGCTTTCGAGCGTGAACCCATCAGCATCCAGTGTGGCCAGCATCGCATCACGTCCGCCGGGTTGGCAACACAAAGAGGTGCACTCAATCACTTTGGCCATGTGCAAAGACAAGCCCACAGGATACCCCAGTAATTCAGGAAATACTGAAAAAATAGCGGTGTCACACGCGCGCCCAGCGAGCACAACATCCGGGTCAAGTGCTAGCGCCCTCGCCAGTGTTTCTGTGCCACATTGACCCACAATGTGTTGGCAGTTGATCACATCATCTGCAGATGGCTCTGGTATCGGTCCAATCGGTACCAATTCGCCCTTTTTCAAACTGGTCAAAACCATTTCAGCCTGCAAATCACTCTTCACAGTGACGAGTCGAAATGACAAACCTTTTTCGCAAGCGATCTCGCGCAGCACCGCCACGGTGGCCTCCAAGTGAGGTTTCGCACCAGCAGTACCGGCAGACCCGATGATCAATGGCACCCCTGCATTCAGGCTGGCCGTTAAAACCAGCGCCAAATCACGCTTGACCATGGTCCTCGGCGCCGCCATTTCGCCTGAGCCCAGGTAATAAGGGCCTGGATCAATCGAGCCCATGTCACAACCGACCACATGCGGCTGTCGGGCCATACCGCGTTCAAATGACGCTTGCGGAATTCCAAATCCAAGCTGGCCTGAAGCGGCCAGAATTCTCAACGGCTCTTGGCCCACACGGTGACGCCTCAACAGCCGTTCTGTGGCGTGAATCAAAGCAAGACCCCCAACAATGGGCCATGCTGCTGAGCGCCGTAGACATCACCATCTCCGGGTGAGCCCGCACACACCGCACGTGGCAAAGTGAACTTGATGGCGCACAAATCGGCCATGTCATAACGGTTCATGAGCGCTTGGTCGCAGCCATACAAATGGGCCACCGAGGCCACCGACAATTGTGGACTTTGGGTCGCACGTTGGTAGCCATCGCGATCACGGAAAAACAAATCGAGTGTCAACACAGTGGGCCCTGCATTCTTACTGCGAATGACATGAACCAAATCGGTCAAAGCAAGTGCGGGCATGTTCAATTCAACGGGCAGTAAAGCCACCATCGGCGCACACGATCTGACCCGTGACAAAAGAAGCCCTGCGTGACAGCAAGAAACTGACCAGTTCAGCCACCTCGTGCGCTTGCCCCAACCTGCCCATGGGGATGCTCGCTTGCATGGCTGCCAAGGCCATGGGGTCTGCCATGGTGTTGGCCACCATGGGTGTCTCAATGGGGCCAGGACCCACTGCATTGATGCGCAAACCAAGGCTCGCCCATTCAAGCGCCAGAGATTTGACCATGCCATTCAGACCCGCTTTGGACGCGGCATATGCGGCGCCCTTGGCATGCCCCACCAGACCAATTTGACTGCTGATGACAACCACGCTGGCGTTGGTGGACTGTTCTTGTCGCATCACAGCAAAGGCGGCACGGGTCAACACGAATGTCGCCGTCAAGTTGACATCCAAGGTGTGACGCCATTCATCAAGACCTGTCTCATCAGACCCTTTTTTGTAAAAAATTCCTGCACAGGCCACCAAGCCGTCCAGCCCACCCAATGTCTGTGACGCCTGGCCTGGCAAGGCAGCGGTCGATTCATCATCGAGCAGGTCGCGTACAAAAACAGCTTCGTCCGGCAGACGTCCCAGCAAAGCTTGTCGCTGCGCTTCGTTCTGCACCACGGCAGCCACGCTTGCGCCCTGCTGCTGCAGCAACACAACAGTGGCCAAGCCAATGCCCGACCCCGCACCAGTGACCAACACACGGCGACCCAGAAGCTCCCCAGGCAATGTGGCGTTCGTCGAAGTCATGGGTTCAGAGTCCCAGATAGTTTTTGCGCAAATCGGGGTCGCGGGCCAAATCTGCTGCTTTGCCCTTCATGGCAACCGCGCCGTTTTCAATGATGTAGGCCCGGTGTGCAATGGCCAGTGTTTGAACGGCGTTTTGCTCCATCAGCAAAATGGACTGACCTTCTTGATTGATCTTTTGTATCAAGGCGAACATTTCTTCAACCAACAACGGAGACAAACCCAAAGAGGGCTCATCCATGATCAGCAAATCGGGCTCGGACATCAAGCCTCGCCCGATGGCGAGCATCTGTTGCTCACCGCCGGACAAAGTGCCCGCAAGTTGACTGAAACGTTCCTTCAGACGTGGAAAAATGGAAACCACTTTTTCCATATTTTTCTGACGATTGGCCTTGCCCCGGACGAGACTGCCCAATTCAAGGTTTTCCAGAACATTCAGGTTGGGAAATATGCGACGCCCTTCAGGCACATGGATCACGCCCAGTTTGACAATATCTGAGGAGCTTTTGCCCACCAATTCCTCACCCCTGAATCGGATAGAACCTGCAAACGGCGTGTAAAGCGCTGAGATGTTGTTGTTGAGTGTGGACTTGCCAACACCATTGCTGCCCAAAACAGCCACGATCTCGCCTTGGCCCACATCCAGATCGATGCCACGCAAAATTTCAACCTTGCCATAACCGGCATGCAGCGCACGAATCTCAAGCATGATTTGCCTCCTTCGCCATCTGCTCAGCGGCGCCACGTCCCAAATAAGCCTCAATCACCGCAGGGTCGTTGACCACTTCGTGGGGTGCACCATTGGCGATGATCTTGCCGTACGACAACACATAAATGTGCTCGGACAAACTCATCACGGCCTGCATCACGTGCTCGATCAACAGCACAGTGACACCACTGGCACGGATCTTCTGGATGATGGCGATGATGTCGATGATTTCGGATGGATTCAACCCCGCCATCACCTCGTCCAGCAACAACAGCTTGGGGCCTGTGGCCAAAGTCCGAGCCAACTCCAGTCGCTTGCGTCCTGCCACAGTCAAGTCTGCTGCAGGTTGATCCAAGATCTGCGCCATGCCAACCTGCTCAGCAACACGCCGGGCGTGCTCCCAAGCTGCATCACGGTCGTTGTACTTTTGGTAGGCGCCGACTGCAATGTTTTCATGCACCGACAGCTTGGCAAAGGGCTGGGTAATTTGGAATGTACGCACCATGCCCTGCCGCGCAATCTCGTGAACAGGCCGACCTGTGATGTCTTTACCGGCAAACTCGACGCGACCTGCATTGATGGATTGGAAGCCCGCTATGCAAGCGAAAAGCGTTGTCTTGCCTGCCCCATTGGGACCAATCAAGGCAACGATGCGCCCTTCAGCTACTTCCAATGAGGCGTCATCAACTGCTCTAAGACCGCCAAAAATTTTGGTTAATCCGTTCACCTTAAGCATCACTGGCCCCTTTGTTTGAAGCGCTGGCCAAGGCGTTTGAACAAGTCAATCAAGCCGTTTGGCAAAAAGGCAATGATGATGACCAGCAAGGTGCCGTAAAGCACCAGGGACAAGCCTTGAACATTGGTCAGCACTCGGGTGACGTCACTGACACCGGCCAAAAGAACAGCACCGATCAGGGGGCCGTAGACCGTCCCCGCACCACCGATCATGCTCACCAGCAACATTTCGACCGATTTATCCACACCGAAGACGATGGTGGGATCGATGTAGAGGAAATATTGCGCAAAGAAACTGCCCCCGATGCCACACATGGCACCAGAGAGCACCATGACCTTGACTTTCTCGTTGAAGACATTGATGCCCAGAGCCATGGCCGCATCTTCGTTTTCACGAATGGCTGCCAACTGGGCGCCAAAACGGGAGTGCTTGAGCCAGACTGCAATGGCCACCGACAACACCGTCAGGGACAGAATGACGAAATAAAAACCAATTCGCTCTGAAAATTGGAAGTTATCTGCGCCGATCTTGGCAGGTATCAGCAAGCCCAAACCACCACCGGTGAACTCGACTGAATTGACCAAAATCCGCAAGACCTCTGCAAATGCCAAAGTGATCAGAGCGAAGTAAGAACCTTTGAGGCCGGCACGAAAAGACAGGAACCCAATAATGCCGCCCACGATGCCTCCGGCAATCGCGCTGGCGGGCAATCCAAGCCAAGGGTTCATGCCAAAGCGTAATTGCAAGATCGTCGAGGCATAAGCACCCGCACCAAAGAAGACAACATGTCCAAAAGACAGTTGCCCGGCAAAGCCCCCGGCAATGTTCCATGACTGACCGATGAAGGCATAAAACAAAGCCAGGACACCAAAATTCACCATGAAGGGGGTTGAAAAAACGAATGGGAAAACCACAGCAAGAGCCAACAGACTCAGATGCAAGGGCCACCCGATGGAACGCGAACTGTCAGTCATCGCTTGGCTCCAAAAAGTCCAGAAGGTCGGAAGAGCAAAATCAGGATGAATATCAGCGAAATGCCAATTTGTCCAAGACTTTCGCCCAAGAACAGGCCACCAAAGGACTCGGTCAGGCCGACAATCAGTCCGCCGACAACGGCTCCAAG
Organism: Limnohabitans sp.; assembly: GCA_044361935.1. Taxonomy (GTDB): domain Bacteria; phylum Pseudomonadota; class Gammaproteobacteria; order Burkholderiales; family Burkholderiaceae_C; genus Limnohabitans_A. The sequence goes on from JBIKHW010000454.1 coordinate 11,546, forward strand.
GAAGCTGCCCATGCCGCCCAAGACCACCACGGTAAAGGCGACCATGACAAAGATGTGGCCAGTGGTGGGTGACACATAGAAAATGGGCATCAGCAGGCAGGCTGCAGCACCCAAAGTGGCCAGGCCAATGCCATAAGAGATGGCAAAAACACGGTCCACGTTGATACCCACCAATCGAGCGCCCACCCGCTCCTTGGCCACTGCCCGGATCGCTCTGCCGGTATCCGTACGTTGAATGAAAAGACCCAGCAGTACGCACAAGACCATGGCCGCACCAAAGGAGATGATCTTGGGCAGCGAAACCAGTGTGGGGCCTAATTCGACCATCACGTCGGAATAAGGCACGGAAATGGTTCGTGTGTCACCCTTGAAAAACATCAAGGCCAAGTTCTCGATCAGGATGGACAAACCCAAAGTGATCAAGAGAATGTTCTCGTCTTTGCCTTGTGCCAGTCTTCCGATCAATAACTTATACAACCAAAAACCAAAAAGGTACATCACCGGAACCATGATCAATAGCGACAGATAGGGATCGATGCCCAGCTTGATCAAAAGGTAATAAACACCGAACATGGCCAGCATCAACATGCTGCCATGCGCAAAATTGATGATGTGCAAGACACCGTAAATCAAGGTCAGCCCTGAAGCCACCAGGGTGTAAATACCCCCAATGAGGAGACCGTTGATCGCAGCCGCACCTAATATTGTCAAGTCCAAATCAGTACCCCTAAGTTTGGCCGAAGTCAACCTGGGGCCCGCTTCACAAAGCGGGCCCCGAAGACAACTACCTGTTAAAAATAGCTAAGGGATCAGCCCATTTTGGGGCGTGGGTAGACTGGCTTGACCGAAGCAAACTGGTTAGGCCAGACCACCTCAATGTCGGTGGTGGTGGCTTGCAGCAAGGCGGCACGACCACCGGAGTTTTGACCGTTGACGAATTTGGTCTCGCCGTAGGGCATGAAGTGGTTGGACCAAGTGCTGCTTTCGAGTGCTGCGATGGCTTTTTCCTTGTCAGCAGACTTGGCGCGTTCCAAAGCGTCGGCATACAGCATCACCGAATTCCACCCGCAATACACCTCGAATGTAAAGAGGTTTCCAGTCGCCTCAACTCTTTTCTTCATCTCCATGGCCTGGGCGCTGCGCGGATTGAACCAATGGTTGAAGTCCATCATGTGCTGAGCCACTTGTGGCTGCTCTTTGACCAGCCTGTAGTTGAAGCCACCGCCCAACACACTGAACATCGCCGCCAACTCAACCTTTTGTTGGTGCAGGGTACGGGCCAACAGCACGTATTCATTTTGGTAGTTGCTCATGATCACCAAATCGGGCTTGAGACCCTTGATGCGCAGTGCCACGTTGGAGAAATCACGGGTTGGGTTGGCATGCTTGATGACTTCCGCAACCTGGATATTGACCGATGGCAACTTGCCAGCCAACAACCGGGCAGTGCCAGTGCCGAATTCCGACTCCTCATGAACCAGGACCGCTGTCTTGGCAACACCACCAGCCGATTTGTTGACTTCACCCAGCGCCAAGACGGCATCGTCCGCGCATTTCCCAAAGCCAGGGGCCAAGCGAAACACGTTTTTCAGTCCACGATTGACAATCAAGTCGGACACACCAACGTCAATCAGGAAAGGTGTGTTGTATTTGGCAGCAGCCTGCGTTGCAGGCAAGGCAATGGCGCTGGAGAAGCAGCCAATATAGGCAGAAACACCTTCTTGGTGCAGGCGCTCCACTTCTGCAACACCGACTTCAGGTCGCGACTGCGAATCACCCAAAGCAGCCTCCAACTTGGCACCGCCCATGGACTTGATGCCACCGGCTGCGTTGATGGCGTCAATGGCCATGACGCAACCCAAGCGTCCTTGACCACCACTGTAGGCCAAGCCTCCACTGACAGGATGAACCAAACCGATTTTGATGGGTTTGGGTTGCGCAAGCAGCAGGCCAGGAGCGCCCAGAACAGTTGTGGCTGCGCCAGCTTGCAGCACCAGTCGACGGGAAATGCGGTTTTCGGAAGTCATGAGGTGTCCTCGAAAAATAGAATGGATTTTAATTGTTCTAAAAATAGAACAATTGGGCTAGACTATGTATTGACTCAGTTAGGCTGTCAAGCCCCTTTGCAAAAATGGACCACTCTCACTACGGCTATTCGGCTTTGTCCAAGCGCCCTCAAGAGCCAACAGGCACAGCGGTCCGACTGCAAGCTTTTGTAGTGTTGTGCCTGGAACACTGGTTAGCACTGCCACCTGTTGACAGCCTTCGCGATCCCCGTTTCGTCGGAGAATTCGGAAGTTTTACCCCGGATTACAGGAGCTGGACACAACGCGAATACGGTTTACGCATCGGAATTTTCAGAGTGCTGGACGCCTTGAAAGCAAGAGGCATACGTCCAGCAATCGCGGCAAATTCCATGGCGATTCAAAGGCTGCCCCAACTGGTGGACACCTTCAACGAATGGGGCTGCGAATGGATTGGTCACGCAGAAACCGCCTCTGCCATGATGCATTCGGGACTTGAACCCGAGCAACAAGCGCAAGTTATCGAGCGGTCCATCCAAACCATCATGTCTTGCACGGGACACAAACCTCTGGGCTGGCTGAGTCAGGATTGGGGAACCACACCCGAAACCTACAAGCTCTTGGCTCAAGCGGGCATTCGCTACAGCCTGGACTGGACCAATGACGATCAACCCTACATGCTCAACACCCAACCGGGCATAACTGCCATACCGCTTGGTGCCGAATGGGATGACGTCCAGTGCCAGTGGTTGAGAAACCTCGATCCTCGATCCCACGCCCGGCTAGCTTTAAGTGCCTTTGACAGGCTGCGCTTGGAGGCCATTGAACAGCGGCGCCAACTTGTATTTGGCCTCACGCTGCATCCTTGGGTCTGTGGCATGTCCAGCCGTATAGGCCCACTTCGTCAGTTGCTTGCTGACATGCACACACGGCCGAATGTGAACTGGACCCAGCCAGCCGACATCTTTCACAACTTCCAACAGAATGTCTGACATGAAAACCGAAGAACTTGACCAACTCAGTCATTTCGCATCAAACCTGCGCTACGCCGATTTACCCCTTGAAGTTCAAGCCCACACGGGCTGGGTGCTTGCCGATACGCTGGCATCCATCGTGGCAGGCTCCGCCGAACCAGAGATGCAACGGCTCAATGCAGCCATGGGCTTTGGCAGTGGTGCCACACTCATTGGCACAGGTCGGCAAGTTCATGCCGAAGCAGCCGCCCTGCTCAACGGCACAGCAGGCACATTTCTGGAAATGGACGAGGGCAACCGGTTCTCCAGAGGACACCCGGCCATTCACGTGCTGCCCGCTGCGCTGGCTTTGAGCGAGAGGCAGGGGGTGGATGCGGAGTGCTTTCTGTCGGCCCTGGTGGTAGGTTACGAAGTGGGCTCTCGCATTGGTGCAGCCTCTCAATTGCGTGGCGCCATGCACCCCCATGGCACTTGGGGCACCATTGGCGCGGCAGCGGCTTGTGCACGCGTGCTGGGCTCAGATACATCCAGCATGAGGGAAACCATCAACGTCAGCTCCTCCATGACCACCGCCACATCCAAACGCACCATGCTCGAAGGGGGTCTGGTACGCAACGTTTACGCAGGACTCAGCAACCGAAATGGTGTTTTGGCTTCTCAACTGGTCGCCTGCGGTTTCACTGGAGAACGCGATGGCTTGAGCTCATTGTTTGGTGAAATTGTGTCCGAAAAATTTGACGTGAATATTTTGCTGCGCGACTTGGGTGGTGATTGGCACGTGATGCACAACTACTTCAAGTTGCACTCTTGCTGCCGGTACAACCACGGCACACTGGACGCGCTGGACGCAATGGCAGCACAAAACCCTTTGCCCACCGCCGATCGCATCGCACGCATTCAAGTGACCACCTACCACCTGGCCGCCGAATTGAACGACCCCGCGCCGCGCAATACTTTGGCTGCCAAGTTTTCTGTCCCCTTTGCTGTGGCCACACGCATTGTTCACCAAAGCAGTGCACTTTCGAGCTTTACTTGGGAAGCCGTGCGTGACCCTCGGGTCTTGGCCCTAGCCCAGAAAGTGGACATCGCAGAAGACCCGGAGATGTCGCGCCGATTGCCCAACGAACGCCCCGCTCGTGTGGTGATCACCGATATCGATGGCCTTCAATGGACCGGAGAAGCTGGCGTCAACCGGGGCGATGATGCATCGCCTTACAGCGAAGAAGAGTTGACGCATAAATTCCTGGATTTAACGGGTCGCGTATGGTCCGAAGACCACGCCAAGCAGGTTTTGCAAGCCTCCCACCAGCTTTGCACCGGAAAGCTCAAACTGGCGCACTGGTTAGACCTTGTCAAAGCGCCTCCAAAGCATTGAACCACCGCTTCAGTGTCAAATGTTCTATTGACAGGACAAATCGATGCATGCACCATTTGTCAGAGTTCGATTCTTCGTGCTTCCCGCTCTTGATCACGACCGAACATCACCCACCACACACTGAAAGTCTTCCGAATGCAAACCTCTGACAAGTCAGCCCGACAGCTCTTCGCCGACATCAAGGCCGCCCCGACCCGCAAACGTTTTGGTTTCGGCCGCATGCCCGCCTTGATCAACATCGATTTGCAAAAAGCCTACACATGCGTTGGCGAATTTGCCACCGCCTATGAAACCGATCCAAGCCAACTGGACTATGTCAATGAGCTGGCTGCCGAATTCAGGTCCAAAGGATTTCCGGTGGTCTGGACCTATGTAGCCTACATGGCTTCCGGAGAAGATTGCGGTGTCTGGGGTACGCGCACCAACACACCGGATTCCCTGCAGAACATCAAAGTCGGAAGTCGCCGCGCAGAGTTTGATGACCGTTTGAAGATTGATCGCGAACGCGACATCATCATCAACAAGCGCATGGCTTCGGCTTTTTTCGAAACCAATCTGGGCTCGATCTTCACCTTCCACGGCGTGGACACGGTTGTTGTCACAGGAGGATCGACCTCGGGTTGCGTGCGTGCCACTGTGGTGGACAGTCTGCAACGCAGTTTTCGCACCATCGTGCCGGAAGAGTGTGTTGCCGACAAACATGAATCCCCTCACTTCGCCAACTTGTACGACATGGCCTTGAAATACGCCGACGTCATTTCCGTCAAGGAAACCCTGGATGGCTTGCGTCAGCTGGCCCCAGCTTCAGGAGCACGGTCGTGAAAAGAGATCCCGGTTTTTATGACTATTTGCCCTACGACCAGCGACCCCCAATAAGCTGGCCGGGAGGCGCCCGAGTGGCATTTTGGGTTGCCCCCAACATCGAATACTACGAACTCGATCCGCCACGCAACCCTGCCCGAGCACCATGGGCTCGGCCTTCACCCGATGTTCAAAACTTTTCGTACCGTGACTACGGTAATCGCGTGGGATTTTGGCGCATGCTCGACGCCATGAAACGCTGCAACATGCGCGGCAGTGTTTCCCTGAACGTGGCCGTGTGTGAACACCACCCAGAGGTGATTGCTGCGTGTGCTGAAAACGGCTGGGAGTTTTATTCTCACGGCACATACAACACCCGTTACCTCATGGGAATGACCGAAGCGCAAGAACGCGCTGTCATCCAGGATTCGATCGACACGATCAAAAAACACACGGGGCAAAAACTGGACGGCTGGCTGGCCCCTGCTCTGACCTACACCGACAGAACCATGGACTTGGTGGCCGAAATGGGCCTGACCTATGTTTGCGACCTCTTTCACGATGACCAACCCGGCCCCGTGAAGGTCAAACAGGGACGATTGACCAGCATCCCCTATTCGCTGGAAATGAACGACACCATCGTCTACAACGTCAATCTGGTTTCACCGCGCCGCTACGCAGACATCCTTAAACGCCAGTTCGACCGGCTCTATGCGGAAGGGGAAAAATCGGGAACTGTGATGTGCATACCCCTTCACCCCTATTTAATTGGTCAACCCTATCGGATGGCGGCCTTTGAAGAGGCCCTGTCTTACATCACTGGCCATGACAAGGTTTGGCTGGCCACCGGCAGGGAAATCGCTCACCACTTCAACAAGCACTACCACGCCGAATTCACGGCGGCAGCACAAACCGTTGGAGAAGCCGCATGAGTTTGCCCGACGATTACCTCGATTACCCTTTGCGTCGTTATGGCATGGACCACGACCGGTATGCTTGGTCCATGTTGCCGCAACGCCCCCAAGTGCGTTGGCCCCAAGGTGCCCGTTTGGCACTATGGGTGGTCCCGGCACTGGAATGGTTTCCCCTGAACATGAAAGGGCAACCTTTCAAGCCACCGGGGGCAATGCAAACGGCCTACCCCGATTTTCGCCACTACACCTTGCGAGACTATGGCAACCGTGTCGGCATTTTTCGCATCATGCAAGCTTTGGAAAAGCACGCCATCCCGGCGTCGGTCGCAATCAATGCCGCCGTCGCCCAACGCTACCCGTCGCTCGTCCAGTCCTGCTTGCAACGCGGCTGGGAAATCATCGCCAATGGCATGGACATGGACCACATCCACCATGGTGGGCTGGCCGAAGCCGAGGAGCGACAGTGGATCGGCCATTCACTGGAGGTGCTCCAGCGCATCAGCGGTCAGCGCATCCGTGGCTGGCTTTCCCCCGCCAAATCAGAGTCGCACAATACGCTTGACTTGCTGAAAGAAGCCGGTCTCGACTACGTTTGCGACTGGGTCAATGACGACATGCCCTATGCCATGCACACACGTGCAGGTGAGCTGATGGCCATGCCGCACCCGATTGACATTGATGATCACACCATTCTGGTTCAAAACCACCACACCGAAGATGATTTCCGGGACCAGTTGATCGACCAATTCGACGGTCTCTACCGTGAATCCAGCAGCGATAACGGTCGCGTCATGGCCATTTCCCTGCACCCTTGGGTGATTGGTCAACCTTACCGAATCAGGGCGCTGGAAGAGGCACTGGCCCACATCATGAGCCACCCTGGTGTTTGGGCGGCCACCGGCAGCGACATCCTGGATGCATGGAAGACCAGCGCAGCCCAAGCTTCGTCGGCGACCTGAACCTTCTGGCCATTGGAGCGCACCCATGCCCGTCATCTCCATCACCTTACTGCCGGGCTACAGCCCGGAAACCGAGCAGCGCCTGGTGCATCGCGTAGCGCAGGCCGCCCGATCTGTGATCGCGGCATCCTCTGCGGGCACGACTGTTTTTGTTCACCAAGCCAGCACCTACCAACGCGATGGTCGTGTGTTCAGTGGTGGCGGTGCAGCCCGTGTCGACGCTTGCGCTCTGGTGCGGGATTTTCTACAACGCATGCAAAACCGACAGCTTGCGGATGCGGCGCTGCTGCTGACAACTGATTTCACCATGCGATTTCCTGCAAGTCCTGTCATGCACAAGCTCGAAGAGTTGGTGGCATGGGCCCAAGGCAGGTACCAACAGGTCGGCAAAACCTATGAAAAATTTGACGAATCCTGGGGTGAAGAGTCCTGTGTGGTCTATTGCTTTGGCACATTGCACGGCATCTGGCTGGACGGCACGCCTTTTGAAGGCATCCGTTTCATTGACCGTTTTGAAATTGTGGACGGCTTGATTCAGCGCCAGGACGTCTGGAATGATTTGGCTGAAACCCAGGCTCAACGCCGCTGAGCATGCGCCAATGACGGGTCACCTCCCACTGCTGGACCCAGGCGCACAGGCTGAGCATGCAGCGGAGGTGCCCATGCATGACCGCATTGCTTATTCGGCCATGCCCGATCGTCCCGCCCTTCAATGGCCTGAAGGCGCTCGACTGGCCCTGTGGGTGGCGCCAAACATTGAGCACTACGAATACTTGCCAGCACAGGTGCGTGTTCGAAACCCATGGCCAAGGGTCCCTCACCCCGATATCCTCGGATATGGCCTGCGCGACTATGGGAACCGTGTTGGTGTATGGCGATTGATGGAGGTGTTCGACCGTTTCAATTTGCCGTGCACCGTGTCTCTGTCCATGGCGGTTTTGGACATGTACCCCGACATTGCCGAGGCCATGCTCAAGCGCAATTGGGAATTCATGTCGCATGGCATGTTCAACACCCGATACCACTGGGGCATGAGCGAGGAAGACGAACGGGCTGCCATTGAGGAATGCCAGACCATTCACCGCCGCATCACTGGAAAAAGTCTGCGTGGCTGGTTTTCTCCAGCGGCATCAAACACGCTCCTGACCCCCGATCTGGTGGCCGAATCGGGCATGGACTATCTGTGCGACCTCTACCATGACGATCAGCCCACCCCCATCAGGGTCCGCCGTGGTTCATTGTTGTCCTTGCCTTACAGCATGGAAATCAACGACAGCATCGCTTGGCGTCGGGGCATGGAAGCCGAGGCTTTTGCACAAAAAATCTGCGATGAATTTGACACCTTGTATGCCGAAGGCGGACGTGTGATGAACATCGCCGTCCACCCGTTCATCATGGGCCAACCCCACCGCATTGAACACCTTGCCAATGCACTGACCTACATCCTGGGACACAGCGGGGTGTGGTGCGCCACTGGCAGCCAAATCGTGGACAGTTACCGAGAACAATCTGTCCTGCCTGCCGAACCTCCACGAACGCCATTGATCGAAAGTATCAAGCCATGAACCCGTCCACCGACTACATCCGCGCCTACATGCCCGATCGCCCGATCAAACCGGGCTCAACGGCTTTGGTCATGATTGACTTGCAATATGCCACCGGATCACGCCATGGCGCCTTGGGACGAAAACTTCAAGCCGAAGGCTCAACGATTGGCAACTACCGTTTTGACCGCATTGAATCCCACGTTGTTCCGAATTCATTGCGCTTGAGAGACCATTTTCGCGCCACGGGTCGACCCATCTTGCATGTCACCATTGGCGCAGCCCATCCCGATGCCTTGGATGCGCCACCGCACATGCGCAAATTGTTTGTGGAGTTTCACAACTTCGTCGGCAGCCGCGAGCACGAGATCCTGGATGAATTGAAACCCTTGTCTGGTGAACATGTTCTGAGAAAAACCACCATTGGCGCTTTCGCATCGACCAACATCGACAGTTTGCTGCGCTCACTTGAGTGTGAACAAATTTATCTCACCGGCGTCTCGACCAACATGTGTGTGGAAACGACGGCTCGGGAAGCTGCCGACCGCGGTTACCTGGTGACCCTGGTTGAAGATGCTTGCGGCACGACGCACGAAGATTTGCACCTGGTCACTATGCGCAATTTTCAACGCCTCTTTGGTCGTGTCAGCAGCACCCAACATGTTTTGAACGAATTGGAGAGCCCCCATGGTCAATGAGACTGCATCACCCGAGCCGACTTGGAGGGTTCTGGTGATTGTTCCGTTCGCCATGTCAGCAGAGAACCTGTTGTTGCGGCAGGCGCAATTGGCAAGCTTGTCCTTGGGCCCCCACATCCAGTTTGAATACCGACCCGTCAAAGCCGGCCCCGTCAATTACTCCAGCCATCACGATTTTGTTTTGGCGGATGTGGCCAACTTCGAAGCCGGTTGCCGCGCACAAGCAGAAGGTTTTGACGCCGTCTGCATCGATACCATGAGCGACTCAGGGGTGGCTGCTTTGCGCTCGGTGCTGGACATCCCGGTGTTTGGTCCCGGCAAGGTATCGGTGCTGACGGCGCTCATGCTGGGTGACCGGTTTTCGTTTTTGACCATGGCCAGTCGATGGAAACCGCTTTACAAAAAAGCCCTCGACGAGCTCGGTCTCCACCACAAATGTGCATCTGTTCGGGCCATCGAAGTATCCCCTGACAACCAAAACCTGTTGTCCGGTAAAGAGGAAGACGTTTTTCCATTGCTGGAAGCTGCCGCGCTCAAGGCCATTGAGCAAGATGGTGCCGAGGTGATCATTCTGGGCTCAACCACCATGCACCAATCCCATGCGTATCTTCAGTCCCGATTGCCTGTCCCCATCATCAACCCTGGACCACTCAGCTACAAAATGGCCGAGGCGGCCCTGGGGCTGCGATTGACGCACAGCCGTGTGGGCTTCCCCAAGCCCATGCACGACCGCTTGAACATGCTGGGTTGCATGTTGGATGCGGCTCAAACCCATGTCAAAGGTTCCACATGACACGCTTACTCAATTCCGAACAAGTCCAGCGCTACGAACAGGATGGTTTTTTGTTTCCGATCGATGTGCTCACACCAGCCGAAGTGACCCGTTACCGTTCAGAGCTCCAAGCATGGGAGAAGGCTCGGGGTGGACCGATCGATTTTCCAGAAAAATCAAAGTCTTACCTTCTGTTTGATTGGGCCGATCAGTTGGTCCACCACCCTCGCATACTGGATGCTGTCGAAGATGTGATTGGCCCTGACATTTTGGTTTACCACTCGACGCTCTTTTTGAAGGAGGCCCACACACCGGCTTACGTGCGATGGCACCAGGACAGCACCTATTTTTATCTTGACCCTCATCTGCACATCACTGCTTGGGTGGCATTGTCAGACGCCACCGAACAAGCCGGTTGCATGAGGGCGCTGCCAGGCAGTCACAAATGGGGCTCTTTTGAACATGACGACAAGCCTGAGCCCATGAACATGATTCGGCGTGGGCAGGGGATCAGTGATCGGTTCGACCATGAAACTGGTGTACCCATGCCCGTGATGGCGGGTCAAATGTCCTTGCATCACACGGACCTCGTGCATGCTTCTGGCGCCAATGACAGCGATGACCGCCGATTGGGGTTTGCCATCAGTTATATCCCGGCTCACATCAAACCCACCGGTCCAGTTCGACCGTCCGCCTTGTGTGTTCGAGGCAAGGACCATGGTCATTTTCTGGCTGAACAGCGATTGAAGCAGGCACTTTCCGCGCAGGCCCATGAAGAACACAAACAAGCGCTGGCTCTTTTCAGATCCTTGCAAGACGCCGGATTTTCCTCTTTCTCCAATCAGGTGACCGCATGAGTACATCCCTGGATTCATCTGAACTGGTCGCCTTGGTCGAACGTTACTTTGCATCGGTTGACCAAATGGACCTGGACGCCACGCTGGCCTGCTTC
>JBIKHW010000191.1:0-6652 GCA_044361935.1 Limnohabitans sp.
CGGGAAATCGTGCGCGGCGTGCTGGGCAGCTTGCTGGGTGGGGGGCGACGCAGATAAGGAGAGGGCCACCTGGGTGCAGTGCACGCCACTTCGGTGCACCACAAAAAAAAGCCCTGACGGGCCTTTTTTTGAGCCTGGCCCCCGAAAGAGGAGCCAGGCTTGGTGCTCGCAGGTCTTAACCCGCTGTGGCCTCTTCAGGCTCAGCAGGTTCCGATCGGGAGGCGCGGCTTTCCTTCTTGGGGTTGGCCGTGATGTCCAGCAGCACCTCGTCCTTGTCGTCGATGTCCACTGTCAAGCGACCACCGTCGGTGAGGCGACCAAAAAGCAACTCGTCGGCCAAGGCTTTGCGGATGGTGTCCTGGATCAGGCGCTGCATGGGGCGAGCGCCCATGAGCGGATCGAAGCCCTTCTTGCCCAGGAACTTGCGCAAAGCATCGGTGAAGGTGACCTCGACCTTTTTCTCGCCCAACTGGGTTTCCAGCTGCAGCAAGAACTTGTCGACCACACGCAAGATGATTTGCTCGTCCAGCGGCTTGAAGCTCACAATGGCGTCCAAGCGGTTGCGGAACTCGGGCGTGAACAGGCGCTTGATGTCGCCCATTTCATCACCGGCTGCACGCGGGTTGGTGAAACCGATGGTCGCCTTGTTCATGGTCTCGGCACCCGCATTGGTGGTCATGATGATGATCACGTTGCGGAAGTCGGCCTTGCGTCCGTTGTTGTCGGTCAAGGTGCCATGGTCCATGACCTGCAGCAGAACGTTGAAGATGTCCGGATGGGCCTTTTCGATCTCGTCGAGCAAGAGCACGCAGTGCGGCTTCTTGGTCACGGCTTCGGTCAACAGGCCACCTTGGTCAAAGCCCACATAACCCGGAGGCGCACCGATCAGGCGGCTAACGGCGTGACGCTCCATGTACTCGGACATGTCAAAACGGATCAGCTCGATGCCCATGATGTAGGCCAGCTGTTTGGCCGCCTCGGTCTTACCCACACCTGTGGGGCCCGAGAACAGGAAGGAGCCGATCGGTTTGTCGGTCTTACCCAAGCCTGAGCGGGCCATCTTGACGGCCGAGGCCAGCACTTCGAGGGCTTTGTCTTGGCCAAACACCACCGATTTGAGGTCGCGTTCGATGGTCTGCAATTTGCTGCGGTCGTCGTTGGACACATTGGCTGGCGGAATACGGGCAATTTTGGCCACGATGTCTTCGATTTCCGACTTGCCAATGGTTTTTTTGCGTTTGGACGCGACCTGAATGCGCTGGGCGGCACCGGCCTCGTCGATCACGTCAATGGCTTTGTCAGGCAGCTGGCGGTCGTTGATGAACTTGGCCGACAACTCGGCCGCAGCTTGCAAAGCGGCGATCGTGTACTTGACGCTGTGGTGGTCTTCAAAGCGGCTCTTGAGTCCTTTGAGGATGTCCACCGTCTCAGACACGGTGGGCTCGACCACGTCCACTTTCTGGAAGCGGCGGCTCAGGGCCGCGTCTTTTTCGAAAATGCCCCGGTATTCGGTGAAGGTCGTTGCGCCGATGCACTTGAGCTGGCCACTTGACAGCGCTGGCTTAAGCAGGTTCGATGCGTCCAAGGTGCCGCCAGAAGCCGCACCTGCACCGATCAGGGTGTGGATTTCGTCGATGAACAAAATGCCGTTGGGCTTGTCCTTAAGTGACTTGAGCACGCCTTTGAGGCGCTGCTCAAAATCACCACGGTACTTGGTGCCTGCGAGCAATGCGCCCATGTCAAGCGAGTACACGGTGGCTTCGGCCAGGATGTCGGGCACGGTGCCCTGCGTGATGCGCCAGGCCAGGCCCTCGGCAATGGCCGTCTTGCCCACACCGGCCTCGCCCACCAGCAGCGGGTTGTTTTTGCGGCGGCGGCACAGGATCTGGATGGTGCGCTCGACTTCGTATTCACGGCCAATCAGCGGATCGATCTTGCCTTCTTTGGCGGCCTGGTTCAGGTTGTTGGTGAACTGCTCCAAAGGCGAGGCCTTTTCATTGCGTTCACCACCATTGGCCTCTTCGGCCTCGGAGCTGGCAGGTGCATCGGACTTGTTGGCTTCGGGTGGGTCGCTCTTGCGGATGCCGTGGGCGATGAAGTTCACCACATCCAAACGGGTGATGCCCTGCTGGTGCAGGTAGTACACGGCATGCGAGTCTTTTTCGCCAAAAATGGCCACCAGCACATTCGCCCCGGTCACTTCCTTTTTGCCATTGCCAGTCGACTGCACATGCATGATGGCGCGTTGGATCACACGCTGAAAACCCAAGGTGGGCTGGGTGTCCACCTCTTCGGTACCGGCCACCTGGGGCGTGTTGTCCTTGATGAAGTTGCTCAAGGCCTTGCGCAAATCGTCGATGTTGGCGGCGCAAGCGCGCAGCACTTCGGCGGCGCTGGGGTTGTCCAGCAGGGCCAGCAACAAATGCTCGACGGTGATGAATTCGTGGCGCTGCTGACGGGCTTCAACAAAGGCCATGTGCAAGCTGACTTCCAATTCTTGGGCAATCATGTGATTTCCTTATGCCTTGCTGATTAAAAAAGATGAATAGGAGGTGGGGGGTATACCGGCTTATTCAATGGGTTCACTGACACATTGCAGCGGGTGACCGGCCTGTTTGGCCGCATCCAGCACCTGATCCACCTTGGTGGCCGCCACATCGCGGGAGTAAACCCCACAAACGCCTTTGCCGTCCAAGTGAATCTTGAGCATGATCTGCGTGGCCGCTTCGCGGTCTTTGCTGAAAAACTCCTGGATCACCATGACCACAAACTCCATGGGAGTGAAGTCGTCGTTGAGCATCGCCACCTGGTACATCTGGGGCGGTTCGATTTTTTGGGCACGTCTTTCGAGGACCACCGAATCGCCGCCATCGGGCGCTCGCGGGGTCACGGTCGGCAGCGTGGGATTGGAAGGTTTTTTCGTTGCCATGATTTCATTCTATCGATGCTTTCAAGCCCTTTGAGCCCGGGGTCTGAAAAGTCTTTGCCTGGTGCAGCACAAATGCCGCACCCCGGGAAAACCTTACATTGACAAATTCGCTTTGAATTACTCAAACTGCTCTATCTAACAAAATCACGGAGACATCGTATGCCCAGTGGTACGGTCAAATGGTTCAACGATGCCAAGGGTTTTGGTTTCATTGAGCCTGATGGCGGCGGCGCAGATGCATTCGCCCATTTTTCGGCCATCCAGATGGAGGGCTTCAAAAGCCTCAAGGAAGGCCAGCGGGTCGAGTTCGAACTGACGCAGGGCGCCAAGGGCCTGATGGCTGCGAACATTCTGGCAGCTTCCGAAACGCCCCCCATGTCCAAGCCATCCGTACCCCAAGACAGCCATTTGACCCGCCGTGACCCGGCAGATGATGGCGCCTGCAGTTCAACCCGCAGCCCCGACACGCCTACCCCCTGATCTTCACCATGCCCCACGCGGGTACCTGTTGGCGGTTTACGACAAGATGACCGGGGCATCGACTGAGGCAACACTTGTACCAGGCGTTATCCTTGGGCCTGGTCTGTTTTGTTCCCCCTCACACCATGATCACCCTTTTTCTTGCGCCACGTCACCCTTCTCACCACCCTGCCCGATTTTTGAGCAAACACATCGCAGCGTTGTGGATCACCTGCGGCCTGCTGATGACGGGATCATGGGCATCGGCCCAATCGAACCCCGCACCTCAATTGGACCTGGCACGCACACAATTAACAGCTGGCATGCACCGCTTGGATGTGCAATTGGCACAGACACCTGAGCAGCGCCAAATCGGTCTGATGTGGCGCAAGGAAATGCCGCAGCATGAGGGCATGTTGTTTGTGTTCGAACAAGCCACCATTCAATGCTTTTGGATGCGCAACACCCTGATTCCCTTGACCGCTGCGTTCTTGGAAGACGATGGCACCATCGTCAATCTGGCCGACATGCAGCCACAAAAGGACGACTCGCACTGCTCCAGCAAACCCGTGCGTTTTGTGCTGGAAATGAACCAAGGCTGGTTCGCCAAACGGCAGATCAAGCCCGGCTTCAAACTCGGCGGCACCGTCTTCAGCAAACGGCCCGGCTGAACCTCACACGCCCCAGACCATGTCAGACGGGTCGGCCAAGCAGCGCTTGAGCAGTTTAAGCATGGGGCTGGCCCGATGGGCAAGTCGAACTGGATCAAGGGCCTCACCCATGGCGTCCTGCGGTGTGTCTGCAGGCACAGGGGCTTTTTGCGCCGCTTGGCTGCGCTGCAAACGGGCTGCTTCATCTTGGGCCACAGCCGACTCGAGCTTGGCGATGGCCGAAGGCAGGTCCTTCGCCAAAATGATGCCTTTGTCAGGATCGTGACCCAACATGATGTGCAGCAGCCTGCGGGCATCGGCCTCCAGCATGATGAGGTCGCTGGTAACTTGGGATTTGAACTTGAACAACATGGGCACTCCGATCAGAAATGATTCAGCGGCCCACTGTCTCCACACCTTCGTCGTCAACGGCATCACCCTGGATCAAGGCCTTGAGTTTATGGCTGGCATGGAAGGTCGCAACACGACGTGCATCAATGGGGATCAATTCTCCGGTGCGCGGGTTACGACCAGGACGGGCGGCCTTGGTGCGGATCTGAAAATTGCCAAAGCCGGAAATCTTCACATCGTCACCCGCAATCAGGCTGTCCACCATCAAGTCAAAAAAAGCATCGACCATGTCCTTGGACTCGCGCTTGTTCAAACCGATTTGCTCGAACAACAAATCGGCCAAGTGCGCCTTGGTCAGGGCCGGGGTTTCAAGGGATTCAAAACTGATTTGCATGGAACACAATCAGCTGCGCAAACGCGCAGAAACTCGCTCTGACAGGCTGGCCACGATGGCACCCATCGCTGCGTCGATCTGAGCATCGGTCAAGGTGGCCTCGTCGCTGTGCAAGCTCAAACGCACCGCCAGACTTTTCTCGCCCACCGCCAAACCGCCCGAGGCTTCCGCCTTGGGGCGGTAGACATCGAACAACACCGCATGGCGCAGCAAACCCTGGGTCGGGGCGCTGTGGATGGCCTGCATCAACTGGGCATGCGTGACCTGCTCGCGCACGATCACGGCGATGTCGCGTTCCACCGCTTGCATCTTGGCCACGGGTTGGGCCACAGGCACGCTGCGCTGGGTGACCGCTTCCAAGTCAAGCTCAAACACCACGGGCGCATGTGGGAGGTCCCAAGTCTGTCGCCAGCGCGGGTGCAACTCACCCACATGACCAATCACCCGGCCTTGCAGCAGCACTTGGGCCGAGCGACCGGGGTGCAAGGCGGGGTGCTCGGCGGCCACAAATTCAGCCTGGGCCGGGGCCAGCAAGCGTTCGACATCGGCTTTGACATCGAAGAAATCCACCAAACGTGACTTGCCGGTCCAACCCAATGGCTCCAAGGGGCCCCAGGCCATGCCTGCAACTTTCATGGGTTGGTCAAAACCTTGCACCGTGGCGTCGCTGTCAGTCACGCTTGCATCGCGCAGAAACACACGACCCAACTCAAACACGCGCACGCGATCGGCCTTGCGATCGGCGTTGAACTTGACCACCTGCAGCAGCGAGCCGATCAGGCTCGAGCGCATCACACTCATCTGGCTGGCGATGGGGTTGAGCAGGCGGATCGGCTGGGCGTTGCCCGCCAAGTCTTTTTCCCAAGCTTCTTCGACAAAGCTGTAATTGATGGTTTCCTGGTAACCCAGAGCCGCAATGGCGCGGCGCACCGCGGACGGGCTGCGCTCGGTCTCTGGGCGCACTTTGGCGGTGATGGGGGCCAAAGGTGGGGTGGTGGGCAGGTTGTTGTAGCCCACCATGCGGGCCACTTCCTCAATCAGGTCTTCTTCGATCTGTAAATCAAAACGGAAGCTCGGCGGTGTCACGGTGACGGTTCCTTCGGCTTCTGTGACTTGCAAACCCAGACCACGCAGGGCTTCGGCGCACTGCTGCTGGGTCAAAGGCATCCCAATCACCTTGACCGCACGCGCCACGCGCAGCGTGACGGGTGTGATCGCTGGGATGTTCAGCGTTTGGTCATCGATAGGGCCAACCTTCGTCTCGGGCGTGCCGCAAATGTCCAGCACCAGCTGGGTGATGCGCTCGATGTGCTCCACCGTCAGCTGAGGGTCCACACCACGCTCAAAGCGGTGACCCGCATCGGTCGAGAAGTTGTAGCGGCGCGAGCGGCCCGCGATGGCCGTAGGCCACCAAAAAGCGGCTTCGATGTAGATGTTTTGCGTGTCATCGGACACGGCGGTGGCGTCGCCACCCATGATGCCGGCGAGCGACTCGACCTGGCTGTCGTCGGCAATCACACCCACCTTGTTGTCCACGGTCACGGTGTAGCCATTGAGCAACTTGAGCGTTTCGCCAGCCTGGCCCCAGCGCACCTGCAAGCCGCCGTGGATCTTGTCGAGGTCAAAAATGTGCGAAGGGCGACCGAACTCGAACATCACGTAGTTGGAGATGTCCACCAGCGGGCTCACGCTGCGCTGGCCGCAGCGGGCCAAACGGTCCACCATCCACTGCGGGGTCTGCGTCTTGGTGTTCACGGCCTTGACCACACGACCGCTGAAGCGGCCGCACAGGTCTGTAGCCTGGACCTTCACCGCCAGCTTGTCACTGACATGAGTAGCCACAGCCGGGAAAGTCGGGGCCTTCAAAGG
>JBIKHW010000192.1:0-6650 GCA_044361935.1 Limnohabitans sp.
CCTTGGCCACGCGCTGCAGGGCATCCAAGGTTGGGCGGGTGCGCAGCTCTGGGAACTGCCCGCCGCGCACCACCTGCAACAGCTGCACCGTGAATTCGATCTCGCGGATGCCGCCGCGCGACAGCTTCACGTCATTGGCGCGTTCGGGGTGGCCCGCGCTGCGCTTGGCCGCATGGTCACGGATTTGCTGGTGCAGCGTGCGCAGCGACTCGAACACGTTGTAGTCAAGGTAGCGGCGGAACACAAAGGGCAGCACCACAGCGCGCAGCGCCAGGGCCGAGCCGTTGAGCATGGCACTGCGGGGTGCCACCACACGGCTTTTCATCCAGGCAAACCGCTCCCACTCGCGGCCTTGCACCAGCAAATATTCTTCCAGCGCGTCGAGCGACACCACACTGGGGCCGGAGTTGCCGTTGGGGCGCAAGGCCAAGTCCACCCGGAACACAAAACCGTGCTCGGTGGTGTCACCGATCAGGGCGTACATGCGCTTGACGGCGCGGGTGAAGTACTCCTGGCACGAGACCTTGTTGCGGCCTTCGCTGTTGCCCCCGGTTTCGCCGTCTTCGTCGTAGACATAAATCAGATCTATATCGCTCGACACGTTCAGCTCACGAGCGCCCAGCTTGCCCATGCCGATGATCCACATCTCGGCCCGCTCGCCGTTGACCTTGGTGGGCGCACCGTGCAGGGCATCCAGGTCGGCCATGACTTGCTGCCAAGCGATGTCGAGCGTGACTTCGGCCAACCAGGTCATGCCGTGCGTGACGGCTGCCAAATCGGCTTGGCGGCTGCAGTCGAGGTGAGCCAAGCGCTCCAGTGTGAGTTGTCGCAGCACACGCAAAGCAGCGCTGGTGTCCAGCCCATTGGCTTGCAAGGCGGTATAGGCCGCATTCAGGCTGTCGCGGCTCGGGGGGCCGGGGGGCAGGAACGGCAGTTCATCGGCGTAGCGGCGGTGCAAGCGCTGCACAAAACGAGAATACAAGGACAAACCTTGGGCCAAATCCGCAGGGCTGGGCACGCCTGGGGCCAAAACAATCGAGGTAGGGAGGTCAGAACGGTCGTCCGTGGACTGGGTGCGGGTCATAATTCCTGCTGACTTTCTAATTCATACGTTTGTGTCGTCTTCACCCATCTGGCCCCCCACCGAAACCCCGCTGCGCCCTTGGCTGGCGCGGGCTGTTCGGCTTGTCTTATGGGGCTTGCTGGTCGCCGGGCTGGTGATGGGCCTGGCCTGGGCAACGCTGCATTTTTGGATTGTGCCGCGAATCGCCGAGTTTCGCCCCGCCCTGGAAAGCCTTGCCCGTCAATCGCTGGGTGTTCCGGTGCGCATCGGTGGCGTGTCGGCGCAAAGCACCGGCTGGGTGCCCTCTTTTGAGCTGAGCGACATCGAACTGCAGGACGCGCAAGGCCGCCCCGCGCTGGAGCTTCCCAAAGTGCGGGTGGCACTCAGCCTGCACTCGGCTGTGTTGGGGCAGCTGGACCAGCTGGTGCTGGATGCGCCTGAACTGACGCTGCGCCTGACAGCCGATGGCCAGTGGCAGATCGCCGGAATTGTCTGGGCCCCCTCCAGCGAAGACTCGCCCGCGGTCGACTGGTTACTGAGCCAACGAGAGGTTGTGGTGCGAGGTGCGCGGGTGCATTGGCATAAACAGGGCAACGGCCAGAACACCCCATCAGGCCAAGCCAGCTCAAGCCCCGAGCCTTTGACCCTGACCGACATGGACTTGGTGATCCGCAACACGGCTCGGCAACATTCACTGCGCTTGGACGCCACGCCGCCCCCCGGCTGGGGCGAGCGCTTTGTGCTGATGGGCCAGTTCAAGCGCGGCCTGCTGTCCATGCACCCGGGGCGACTGTCCGATTGGTCAGGTCAAGCCTTTGCCCACTTTCCGCAGCTGAACATGGCGCCCTGGTCAACCCTGGGTCTGCCGATGTCTGCCAGCTTGCCGCTTGAGCGCGGTCACTTGCTAGGCCAGGGGCGTGTGCACCTGTGGGCCGACGTGCAACAAGGCCAGTGGCGCGGCGGTCTGGCCGATGTGGACCTGAAAAACCTGCAAGCCCAGCTCGGCCCGAAACAACCGCCCCTGGCCTTGCAAAGCCTGACGGGCCGAATGGGCCTGCAGGTGCATGCCGAAGGCTTTGTGGCCAAAACCTATGACGTGCGAGTCACGGGCGAGCAGGGCCTGAGCTGGCCTGGAGGCGAGTTTTCGCTGGACTACACACACGCCCAAGGCACGCGCCCAGCCAGCGGCCACCTGCAAGCGGCGCAACTGGACTTACAGGCACTGCAGGCCCTGGCTTTGCGCCTGCCCTTGGGCACCGCCATGCCCCCTCAGCTGCGCGCCGCTTTGCAAGCGCGCGATGTGCTGGGCCGGGTCACCTCCTTGGGCCTGCGCTGGCAAGGCGACTGGACCCAGCCCGACCTGCAAGAAGCGCAGGCCAAGGTGGAGGGCCTGAGCTGGCAGCCCGGCTCTGACTTGGTGGCCGCCTGGGGCACGCTGCCCGGCGCCGATGTACCCGGTCTGCGCGGCGGCCAATTGACACTGGCGCTGAGCGCCAAAGGCGGGCAAGTCGATTTGCAAACCGGCGCGGGAAGCGCCCTGTGGTTGCCTGGCCTGATAGAGCCCGCCGAAGTGCCCTTGCAACAATTGCAAGCGAGCGTGCGCTGGGCACGCGAAGCGGGCAAAGGCCAGACACCCGGGCTGTGGCATGTGCCACAGTGGTCTTTGAGCCTGGCCAACGCCGACCTGCAAGGCCAATGGCAAGGCCAGTGGCGACCCGGCCCGCAAGGCCAAGGGCCTGGCCTGCTGAGCTTACAAGGACGCATCCAGCGCGCACAAGCCGCCGCTGTGCACCGCTACCTGCCACTGAACCTGCCGCGCGAAGTGCGTCACTACCTGCGCGATGCGCTGGTGCAAGGCCGCTACGAAAACGTACAGGTCCTAATCGAGGGGGATCTGGACAAGCTGCCGTTTGCCAAGCCCGAGGACGGCAAGTTCTTCTTTTCTGGCCAGCTTAAAAACGCCGAGTTCGACATGGTGCCCACCTCACTCATGAACCCCGGTGAAGTGCCCTGGCCGCGCCTACGCGCCCTGCAAGGCCGACTGACTTTTGACCGACTCGGCATGCAGCTGCGCGAAGCCAGCGCCCAAGTGGGCGAGGGCGCGCAGGCCATTGCTCTCAAGGCCGCCACGGTGGGCATCGCCGACATGGCTCACCAACCGGTGCTGCGTGTGCAGGCGCAAAGCCTGGCCGACGCCCCCCTGGTGCTGGACGTGGTGCGTCAGTCGCCACTTAACGCGATGCTCTCGGGCGCGCTGCAACCCGCCCAAGCCAGCGGCCCCTTGCTCACCCGCTTTGCCTTGCAACTGCCCCTGCTCGACCTGGCAAGCACAAGTGTGCAAGGCAGCGTGCAGTTCGATGGCAACGACGTGCGGATGCTGCCCGGCACACCCTGGCTGAACCAACTGCGCGGCAAACTACAGTTCAACGAGCGCGGTTTTGAGGTACGCCAACTGCAAGCCACGCTGCTGGGCGGGCCCGCCATGATCGACGGCGGCATGCACACCCCCGAGCCGGTTGCAGGCCAACCCGCACCCACCAGCTCACAAATGGCCTTCAAGGCCCAAGGCCGCTTGAGCGCGGCGGGCCTGCAAGCAGCGCACGATGTGGCCCCCCTGAACCAGCTGGCCCAATACGCCAGCGGCGCCACCGACTACAGCGCCCGTCTGGCCTGGCACCAAGGCCTACCCGAGCTGACGGTCAACAGCCGCCTGGCCGGCCTGGGCTTGCAACTACCCGCCCCCTTGGGCAAACCTGGCCCTGCCGAAAAACCCCTGGCCCTGCAGGTTCGCTCAAAACAAACCGCCAGCGGTCTGCAAGACGAGATCACGCTCGCCTTGGGCGACACAGCGCGGCTGATGTACGTGCGCGACTTGAGCACCGACACCCCCCGCGTGCTGCGCGGTCAACTGGGCTTGGGCGTGTTGCCGGACAAACTGCCCGCGCTGCCCGAGAGCGGCGTCACGGCCAGCGTGGACGTAGACCACCTGGTGGTGGACGAGTGGCTGGCCTTGCTGCCCACGTCAGCACCAGCGCCCACACCGCAGGCCACACCTGCTTCCAAACCCAGTGCGCCGCTGCCGGCCCCAGCCTGGCAAGATTACCTGCCCACACGCTTAGGCCTGAAGGCCAACAGCCTGATCACCAACGGCCGCCACCTGCACCAGGTGCAAGCGGGTGGCACCCACGAAGCGGGGCGCTGGCGCGTCAACATCGACGCGGCCGAGCTGAGCGGCCATGTGCGCTTTGACCAAGCCAAGCCTGGCATGAGCAGCCAAACCGACCAGGCTGGCCAACTGTTTGCCCGCCTGAGCCGCCTGAATTTGCCACCCGCCAGCGCGCGCGAGGTGGAAAGCCTGCTTGAAGCCCCCCCTGCCAGCCTGCCCACGCTGGACATCGTGGTGGACGCACTGGAGCTGCGCGGCAAACAACTCGGGCGTGTCGAGATCGAAGCGATCAACAACGACATGGACCTCGCCCGAACCCCGGCCGCGCGTGAATGGCAACTGAAAAAGTTCAACATCACACTGCCCGAAGGCACACTGCGCAGCACGGGTCGCTGGCTGGCCACCCGCGAAGGCAGTCCCTGGCGCAAAAGCGAGATGAACTTTGTGCTCGACGTGCAGGACGCCGGTGCCATGTTGACCCGGTTGGGTACACCCGATGCTTTGCGCGGTGGCGCAGGTCAGATCGAAGGCATCATCAGTTGGCAAGGCTCGCCACTCAGCCTGCATTACCCCAGCCTGAATGGCCACCTGAATGTGCGCATGGGGCGCGGCCAGTTCCTCAAAGCCGACCCCGGGGCCGCGAAGCTTTTGGGGGTGCTCAGCCTGCAAGCCCTGCCCAGGCGTTTGCTGCTCGATTTCCGAGATGTGTTTGCACAAGGCTTTGCTTTTGACTCGGTCTTGGGGGATGTAACCATCGTGCATGGCATGGCCAACACCCGCAACCTTCAAATCAAAGGCGTGAATGCGCTGGTACTGTTGGACGGCTCGGCTGATATTGCCCGCGAAACCCAGAAACTGCGTGTGCAAATTTTGCCCATTGTGGATGCTGGCACTGCATCCTTGGTGGCGGCCATCACCGTCAACCCCGTAGTCGGCCTGACCACCTTCATCGCCCAATGGCTCTTGCAAAACCCCCTATCACGGGCTTCGGCGCAGGAGTTTCTGGTAAATGGCAGCTGGGCTAATCCTCAAGTCACCCGGGTAGAGCAGCGCCCGAGCCGGTCCCCCGCACTCATCACGCCACCTTGATCCGCGCCATTCAGGCGCCCAACTTGCCGACATCGCTAAGTCCATGGGTGCAGGACAATGCGGGCATGTCACAACCAGCTCAGCAGCGCCTGATCCCCTCGCTCAAAGCACGCACCCAGGCTTGGTGGCTGGCGGTGGAAGACTCTTTGCCCGGGGGGCGGGGCCGCCGCAGCCTGTGGAGCGCACTGATCGCGCTGGTCATGGCGGTTCTGGTGACCCTGGTCTGGCTGGCCGGACGCTACGAAGCCAGCCAGTTACAGGCCGAACTGGATCGCGACACCGCTAACGCGGTGGGTGACTTGCGCACCCAACTGGCGCGCCATGTGCAGGCGCTGCAGGGCCTACATTCGAGCCACCCGTCCGAAGCCTTTTGGGCCCTGGAAGCGCAAGCGCTCTTGCGCGAAAACCGCGACATGCTGCGCATCGAGTGGCGCGACACCGAGCTGAACCTGAGCCAATCGGCCGACTCGCCCCTGCGCAGTCCGGTGTTTGAACGCGTGCGTCGAGCCGAAACCCTGAGCGATGCCCAGCAAGCCTGTCTGCGCGCGCGTCGCATCAACGGACCCAGTTATTCAGGCTCCTATTTTTTACCCCAGACCGATGGCTTGGGCATGGAAGTCATGGACATGTGCTTGCCCAACATGCAAGGCGGATTGCTAGTGGGTTTCACGGTGTTGACCTATGGGCTGCAGGAGCTCATCAGCGCGCGCCTGGGCGTAGGCTTTGGCCGACGCAACGAAATTTCCTTCACCGAACCCGACGGCACGCGCCTGGCCATTGCCGGCAGCCAAAGCAGGGGGCTGCGCGTGTTCACGTCCCAGCAACTGCTGGACTTGCCGGGTAACACCCTGGTCTTGCGCATGGACGGTCGCCGGGGCGAGCCTGACCTGTTCCCCAACGTGCTGACCGCCTTGGTGACCGGCATGTCGATCGCTTTGGTCACGGTGATGGTTTTGCTGGCCAAAGACTCGCGTCGCCGCCTGAAAGCCGAAAACGATCTGGCCGAGGCACTGGCCTTTCGCAAGGCCATGGAAGACTCGCTGGTGACCGGCCTGCGTGCCCGCGACCTGGAAGGGCGCATCACCTACGTGAACCCGGCCTTTTGCCAAATGGTGGGGCTGACTGCAGAACAACTCACGGGCAAGCTGGCCCCCATGCCCTATTGGCCCCCGGAAATGGTGGACGAATACCAGCAACGCCAAGCCATCCGACTGGCAGGCAACGCACCGCCACGTGAAGGCTTCGAGTCGGTCTTCATGCGTGCCGATGGCACCCGCTTTGAAGTGCTCATCATCGAAGCGCCGCTCATCAGCGGCCAAGGCCAACAAACCG